>DATDIC010000021.1:0-4242 GCA_036521275.1 Acetobacteraceae bacterium | reverse complement strand
GCGAAAGCGGGCATCCAGGCGCGAGCACATGTTTTCCGCGGGGATGACGGGGGTGGGTCGCCCTCAATGCGGTCTGGTATTGGTCCGCCGGGCCACTCGCACATCCGCGCGAGCCGCGTGGATTCCGGCCGGCCACGGAGGAGTGTGCCGCAATCTCGCCCCATCGAACTCAAAAAGAACGATACGGAAAGAGGAGATTCGAAATGGGCCGTGGGATTCTTCTGTGGCTGCTCGGGGTGCCGATCCCGATCATCATCATTCTCGCCCTGATCTGGCACTGACCGGGAGAGCGAAAAGATGCAAACCCCGATCATGGGTCGGGCAGTCGGTGCCCCGGCGGGCGCCGTCTCGGAATCCCCGAGCTCCGGGGTTGCCTGGGCCGCCGTTATCGGCGGCGCTTTCGCCGCCGCGGCCCTATCGCTGATCCTGCTGGCACTCGGATCGGGGTTCGGGCTCGCCTCGATCTCCCCCTGGTCGGGGTCCGGCGCATCGCTGACGACGTTCACTGCGGCGACGGCCATATGGCTGATCGTGGTGCAATGGCTGGCTTCGGCGCTGGGCGGATACCTCACCGGACGGTTGCGTACGAAATGGGCCGGCGTACACACCCATGAGGTGTTCTTCCGCGACACGGCCAACGGCTTCCTGAGCTGGGCGGTGGCTTCGGTGTTCGTGGCCGCGTTCCTTGCTTCGGCGGTCTCGTCGGTGGTGGGCGGCGGCGTGCGCGCTGCGTCCGGCATCGTGCAGGGCGCGGCGCAAGGTGCCACGCAGTCCGCCGCCGGGTCGTCCACCGGCAGCCCGACCGGATATTTTGTCGATAGCCTGTTCCGCTCGGATCATCCGGCGGCGAACGCGTCCGATGCTGATATCCGCGCCGAAACCACCCGCATCCTGGTCCGCGGCGGCGAGAGCGGCGACGTTCCGGCGGGCGATAAAACTTACCTGGCGCAACTGGTGGCGTCGCGAACCGGGCTGTCGCAGGCCGATGCGACGAAGCGCGTAGATAACGTGCTGGCGCAGGAAAAAGCCGCGGAGACCAAGGTTCTCCAGGCTGCCGATGCGTCCCGCAAGGCGGGTGCCTATCTGTCGATCTTCATCGGTGCATCAATGCTGATCGGTGCGTTCATCGCCAGCGTGGCCGCGGCCCTGGGCGGCCGTCAGCGGGACGAGAACGAAGAAGCCTGGTTGGCAGCGCGCTGAGGACAGATTCACGACGCAGACACGGAGGCGCGGACCCGCACCGGATGGCAGCCGTTTACGACGAGTGGCGGGTTTTCTACTGGCTGACATGGTGGATGACCGACCCCGAGCGGTGCCCATCAAGCATATCGCTGCTATTTTCTATACCGGTGCCGCTGCCGACGCGGCGGCGCGGGATTTGGAAGCGGCGGGCATTCCGGCATCGGCGATTCCGACGCTACCGGCCACACTCAGAGGGGGTTGGCGCCCGGCCGTGCCGTAAGCACCTCCACCTCGACGGAGGTTTCTGGGCTTGGCTTTCTGGGTGAGGAGCCCAGCACCGAAACTACGTATTCCTACTATCCACGTGACGAAGAATGGTATCTACAGGGTGCGCGCGCCGGCAACACAGTCCTGAACGTGGTGCTGCAGGATGCCTCCTGAAACGCGCGGCAATACCATGTTTTTTGCACAACACGCGTAGCCGCGTCAGATCGAGCAGCATCAGCAGAGGGTCGGGCAAAGTCCCGAACCGGTCGGCCCCGCGCGCCAATGCTCGCGCTAGCAGATGCCGGTACCGCTCGGTGCCGACTAGGTAGATGTCCGGCCTGCTCTTCGCCCAGCAGGTCGCCGGCGCCGCACTGGTCAGGCTAACGTCGAACCCGGATCCCAGACCGCTGAGTGACACTGCCGCGTCCAGCCGTTTCAGCGCGGCCGTTGAACGCGGATGCTCGCCGTCGGTGATTAGGTAGGCGCTGGCTCCCACCCGGCCGCGCCCGATCCGGCCACGAAGCTGGTGCAGTTGCGCAGACCGACGCGATCCGCTCGCCAGATGAGCGGCACGCGCTGCGGCGAGGAGCGGCGTCCTCGAGTTGCGCAGCGAGTGGGCGCGATGGCGATGAAGTCGTCCCGCGCGCACCGTTGGGCGCAGTTCCTCGAGTGGCGGGTGAACACCCTCGCGTAACGGATTCTCACACTCCTCGCCCCGCCCGGGCGCAGTTACAGCAACCTCCAGGTTTGTCGTCGCCCAGGTCGCGATGCTGGTGGTCGCCAGAGGTGCTGTGAGGAAATCTCACGCTGACACAATGGCATCAGTCAGCGTCGGGCAAGCAGAAAACCCAATGTAAGACAAGCCGCCCCCATGATAGCCAACGCGACGAGCGGCTGCTCCCGAATGAACTCTGGCACCTGATCAGCCGCGCGGCCACCCTGTTCCGATATGCTCTGGGGAGCGTCGGAAGAGCGGCTGGCGGTCTCCGAAACCTCGCCCGCAGTCGCATCATGCGCACCAGCGCGCCAGCCGCTTCTGCCCTGAAGGCATCGTTCCGGTATAGTTCCGTTGTCCGTTTCTCGGATCGCGGCCGTGCCCTGGAGCCTAAGGGTCCCGAGATCAATCAGATACCGACCCAGGAGGAACCGCAGCTGGCGTGAAGGATTGGTTACTGTGGAGCGCCAACGATGCCTCGCTTCGATCCAGACTTCCAACGCGCGCTGGTCGGTGCATGGTTTCGATGGATGGGATGGCATTTCGGAGCTGCTGCAACCGTTCGGATGGCGTACGACCGCCGAGCGAATTGTGCGGGCGATCAGATTGTAATGACGCCGCGGCGGAAGCAGTCTGGCGAGTAGGACTTCAAAATCGTCTCACGTCACGCAAGCTCAGGCTGACACAAAAATACAGCCAAACCGCGTGCTCGATGACATCTCGGCAAACGGGACCCCAGTAAAGGTTCAGCGCAATCGGCATCCCCCAGGATGCGTACCGGCGCGGAGCCCGCCAACCCGACAAGGCCGTGACTCGCGCTTCCATCGTAAGCATCAGATTGGCGAGCTGGAGACTTTGCGGCCGGATCGAAACCGATACAAGATGTGGAATGATCGTACTTGAACTGCCACCTTTTTGGCACGCCACAGCGATGCAGGCCGGCCTGGCCTTTATCGCCGGCTTCTTGGAAGCATGCGGGTTGATTGCGCTGTTCGGCCTGTTCATCGGACACATCACCGCCAACATCGCCGTCCTCGGTATGGCAATCGCGACCGGCGTGCCTGGCTCGTGGACCAAGCTTCTAGCCTTGCCAGTTTTCATGGCAGTGGTTGCCTTGACCCGCGCGGGCGTGCATCCGCTGCGGTTGCACGGATATGACACGGCACGGCTGATCATGGTGCTGGAGCTAGTGCTGTTACTGGCCTTCGTGGCCGCAGGCCTGCGTTTTGGTCCATTCACTGATTCACTAGGTTGGTCGACTATGCTGACGGCCGCCCTGGGCGTGGCGACTTTAGCTGTGCAAAATTCCGGCATGCGGCTGGTCTGGCGAACGCGTCCGTCGACGACCGTGATGACGCTGAATCTGACACAGCTGGCGCTCGACAGTGTCGTGATCCTCCGCGAGCCGAACGAAGCGGCCGCAGCGGCTGCTCGGGAACGGCTGGTACTCGTGGCGCCAACTCTGGGAGGGTACCTGGTCGGTGCAGCGGCCGGCGGCCTGGGCTATCTAGTCGCTGGATTCTATGGCGGCTTCGTGCCCGCCTCGGTGTTGCTGATGCTGATCTTCGTCCGGGAGGAGCCAAGCTGAGCGAGGCCCTCGAGCCCCTTGAAATCACGAACTTACCCGGACCTTTGAGCTTGTCTCGCTCGGAGAACAGAGCGAAGTGTTCAACCGAACGTTCCGCTGTTCCGCCCCGCTTAGCCGATGTTCGCGGGGCTTGGGGTGGTAGCAGGCGTCCGATGGTCGGGTGCCGCTGCCAGGAGTTCCACCATGATCGAAAAGACCTTCAAGCTGTCCGAGACGGGACGGGCGATGCTGATGCTTGGCGCGACGCGCGAAGATCGGCTGATCCCGCCACCGACCCTGCCCGTTGCCGCTGCCCGGCAGGTGGTGCGCTCGCTGCTCAATGCAGGGATGATCGAGGAGGTTCCAGCGCCGGCGGCTATTGCGGAGTTTTTCTGGCGTGGGGCCGACGATGGCACCCGGCTCGCGCTGCGGGCGACCGAAGCAGGCCTGAGCCACGTCGGCGGGGGCCATACGCGCCCCGAACCCGGCGAGGATTGTTTGGTCCCGCTGA
>DATDIC010000020.1:0-4877 GCA_036521275.1 Acetobacteraceae bacterium | reverse complement strand
ATATTCAGGCGCCATGTTGCCGATCGTGGCGCGGTCTGCCACTGGCAGGTCGTCCAGCCCAGGCCCGAAGAACTCGACGAACTTGCCGACCACGCCCTTGCGTCGCAGCATCTGCGTCACGGTCAACACGAGGTCGGTGGCAGTGGCACCTTCGGGCAGCTTCCCGGTCAGCCGGAACCCGATCACGTCGGGGATCAGCATGGCGATCGGCTGGCCGAGCATGGCCGCCTCTGCCTCGATCCCGCCGACCCCCCAGCCCAGGATGCCGAGCCCGTTCACCATGGTGGTGTGGCTGTCAGTGCCGTAGAGCGTGTCGGGATAGACAAAGGTCGCGCCCTTGTCGGTCGCGGTCCAGACGCACTGACCGAGATATTCCAGATTGACCTGGTGGCAGATGCCGGTTCCCGGCGGTACGACGCGGAAATCGTCGAAGGCCTCCTGCCCCCAGCGCAGGAACCGATAGCGCTCGCCATTGCGCTCGAACTCGATATCGACATTTTTCTGTAGGGCGTCGGGCCGGGCATACACATCGACCATCACGGAGTGGTCGATCACCAGATCGACCGGGATCAGCGGATTGACCTTGTCCGGGCTGCCGCCGAGCCGCGTGATGCCGTCGCGCATGGCGGCCAGATCGACCACCGCCGGCACGCCGGTGAAATCCTGCATCAGGATCCGGGCCGGGCGAAACGGCACCTCTTTTTCCGAATGCGCGTTGGCCAGCCAGCCGGCGATTGCTTTCGCATCGGCGACTTTGTAGCTGCCGCCATTCTCGAACCGCAGCACATTTTCCAGCAGCACTTTAAGGCTGACCGGCAGGCGAGAGATGTCGCCGAGCTGCCGTGCAGCCTCCGGCAGCGAAAAATACTCGTACTGCTTGCCTTCCACAGTCAGCGTGCGGCGGGTGTTGAGGCTGTCCTGTCCGATCGCTGTCATGCCCGTTTCGTCCCTGCTGCAGGACGCCCCTTGTTGTGCGGCGCGACCCGCCGTGGTTTACGGCAGGGCCGTCACGGAAATGGTGTGGCGGCGCGGCTTTAACCACACCGGCCGAGGGGCGTCCACACGAGGCCCGAGCAGAGGCAGGGCGGCGTGCTACAGGCAGACAGGATCGCGGTGTTCCGGGGTGAGCGGCTGGTGTTCCGCGACCTGTCGTTTGCCGTGTCGGCGGGCGGGGCGCTGGTGCTGAGCGGACCGAACGGGTCGGGTAAATCGACTCTCCTGCGTCTCCTGGCCGGGTTGCTGCCGAGGGCCGCCGGAACGGTGCGGTGGGACGGGCAAGACGCGCTGGCCGATCTGCCGCTGCATGCCAGGCGTCTGGTGTATGTCGGCCACAAGGACGCCGTGAAGCCAGGACTGACTGTCATCGAGAACCTCAAGCTCGCCGCGCGGGTCGCAGGCGGGTCGATCCCAGTGGCGCTAACCGCGATGGGATTGACGGAATTGGCCGATTTGCCGGCGCGCATGCTGTCCGCCGGGCAGCAGAGACGGTTGGCGCTGGCGCGCCTGGTTCTGGGATCGGCGCCGCTCTGGCTGCTGGATGAACCGACCCTCGGCCTGGACGCACGGTCGGTGACGTTGCTGGCGGATTTGGTGGTATCGCACCGTGGACGCGGAGGCCTGGTGGTGGCGGCGACGCATCTGGCGCTACCGTTGCCTGACGCTGCCACATTGCGCCTCGGATGAGATTGTTCGCCGCGGTGTTGGGACGCGAGCTGCGACTTTCGCTGCGGCATGGCGCCGACACGCTGGCGGCGCTGCTGTTCTTCCTGCTGGTGGCCGCTCTGTTTCCGCTGGGTGTCGGGCCGGAGCCCGAGATGCTGGGCCGGATGGCGCCGGGAATCGTCTGGGTTGCGGCGCTGTTGGCGGCGCTGCTGCCGCTGGACCGGCTGTTCGGGGCGGATTTCGAGGACGGGTCCCTGGACCTGCTGCTGTTGTCGGGGTTGCCGGCATCGGGAGTGGCGGGCGCAAAGGTGTTGGCCCACTGGCTGGTTACCGGCCTACCTCTGCTGGTGGCGGCAGCACCGCTGGCGGAGATGCTGCGGATGCCGAAGCAGGCGTTGCCGGCGCTGATGGTCGGACTGCTGCCCGGAACTGCGCTGCTGTCGCTGCTGGGGGCGACTGGCGCGGCGGTGGTGGTGGGCGCGAGACGCGGCGGCGTGCTGCTGCCATTGCTGGTGCTGCCGCTCGCCGTGCCGATCCTGGTGTTCGGGGCGGCGGCGGCGGACACCGCTGCCACCGGATTGAGCCCGCGCCCGCACCTGCTACTGCTGACGGCGATGCTGGCCGGGGCGGTGCCGCTTTGCCCGATAGCGGCAGGCGCGGCGCTTCGGGGGGCGGCTGAATAATGCGAAAGGGTCTGCTTTCAGTTTGCTGTTAACGTCTGGCGCGGCTAATAGTCGCTGGGTTTCAAGTAGGGCGATCTCCCCAGCCAATGCGAAGTCTACTGCTGTTTGCCGAAATGATCGTCCTGCTACCGATCTCGCTTATGCACCCGTTCGTGGGCGTGCTGATCTGGGATTGGATCAGCTTCATGAACCCGCAGCAAATTTCGTGGGGATTTGGAAGCAAGCCGCCCTGGGCGTTGATTGCATTCGTGTTCACGGTGGCTGGATGGGTGCTCAGTCCGGTGGAGCCGAAGAAGATCGCCATCACGCCGATGATCGTGCTGATGGCGCTGTTCGTCATCGGTATCACAATCAACATGCCGTTCGCGCTGTCGTCCCCAGCGGTCGAATATGACGCGTGGCTGCGTACCACAAAGATTTTCGTGTTCCTTATCATTACCATCGCGCTGCTGACCAACAAGCATCGAATTGATGCGCTGATATGGATGATCATCATCTGCATTGGCTACTACATTCTGGACCAGGGCGGAGCGTCGATTGTGACGCTGGGCGGACACAAGGCGTTCGGGCCGCCGAAATCACAGATCACCGACAACAACTCGTTCGCGGCGGCGGTACTGGTCATTGTGCCGATGATGAATTATCTGCGGCTGCAGTCACGCCACAAGTTGATCCAAGCCGGATTCGTCCTTGCCATGTCAATCAGCATCCTTGTTGTGCTTGCAAGCTACTCGCGCGGTGCGTTGCTTGGGTTGATTGCTGTTGCCGGTGTATTCTGGCTGCGGAGCAAGCGCAAGGTAACCTCGTTGGTCGCGCTTGGGTGCACGTTAAGCCTCGGTCTCGCCTTCATGCCACAAAAGTGGTGGGACCGGATGCACACGATTTCCAATTATCAGACGCAGAAATCGGCGGAGAATCGGCTGTATATTTGGCGAATTGCCTGGGACATGGCCAAACGCCGCCCGCTTACTGGTGGCGGGTTCCATTTTTCATTGTTTCAGAACGTTATCGATAGCTTCGTCCCGGGTGGAAACAGGCTGGAGATTCACAGCATCTGGTTCCAGATGTTAGGGGAGCAAGGCTTTGTCGTGTTTTTCATCTGGTTGGGCATGATTCTGGCGGGGCTGTTCGAATCCTGGCGGGTGCTCCGGGTCACGCGCGGTATGCCGCAATTTTCCTGGGCATCGGACCTTGCCCGCATGGGGCAGATCTCGATCTTGGCTTATGCAGTTACCGGAACGTTTCTGCCGATCTCCAGTTGGGATGTGTTCTTTACCATGCTCGCGGTGATCAGCGCCACGCGAATGGTGGTTACGCGTGAGCTCGCGGCGGCGCGGTCCACGCCTGAGAAGCTGGCCTGGCATCCGGCTCCGATCGCGCCCGCCATGGGTCGCTTTTCGGGCGCGTCGGTGCGGGCAAGATGAGCAGCTTTATCTATCTTGTCGCGATGCTGGCCGTAGCTTGGCTGGTGTTGTGGGCCATCCGCGATCCGAAAGAGCCGAAATGGGATTGGTGGCCGATCGAATGGTGGCCGTTCGACACAGACACGGAGGCAAAGATGGAACAGGAGGGAGCTGAGGCTCGGCAGGCTGCCGCGTCCGCCGGCCACCGCCGGGCCGTGCCGTGGCGGGAACGCAGTGGCCGGTCACGTCGAACCACGGATGCTGGCAAGCCTCGGTGGCGACGCTGAACGGTTGGAATAGCGCTGCTCGCCTTCCCGGGGCGTCCGAAACCGGGTTGGCGGCGTAAATGAGCAGCAAGCCCGACGGACACCGGATCTCCTCCCGGCTTGACGGAGTAGAGGCTGCGCGCGGCATCGCTGCCGTCCTGGTCGCCATGGTGCATGCGACCGGTCTGAGTTACAGTAGCCGCCCGGATGCGGGCCTCCCCTTCGGGGGGCTCTTCCTGTTCGCCCATGCCGGCGTGGACTTTTTCTTCGTTCTGAGCGGCTTCATCATCTACCGCGTGCATAGGGGCGACATCGGCAGCCCGCACCGGCTCTCACGTTATGCTTGGCGGCGTTTCGTTCGCATCTATCCAACCTACTGGATCATCCTCGCCGGCTTTGGCCTTCTCTTGCTGTACAGCCCCGAAAAGGACCCGTCGGTCACCAGCCTGGGTAACACCATCGCCAGCACCTTCCTGCTGCCTCGCTTTCAGCGCCCTATCATTCCTAACGCCTGGACGCTTCGTCACGAGTTGATCTTCTACGTGTTGTTCGGCCTGCTGATACTGAACCGGCATCTCGGGCGTATCCTACTGGCAATCTGGGCCGCGTTGATTGCCTGGAACGTCACGGTGACCATGTGGGCCGGCGCACCGTTCTTCGGCGGGTTGCTGGGCTATCTACCGTTCAGAATCTTTAATCTCGAGTTTTTCTTCGGCATGGGCGTAGCACTGCTGCTTGGCCGCAGAGCGGTGTGGTGTCCGCGCCTGCTCCTGCTGGTTGGAGTTGTGATCTTCCTCGGCGACGGCCTGCTCGAATCATTTGGCCCTCATGTCCCGATTGAATGGCCGCCGCGCCATCTCGGC
>DATDIC010000019.1:0-3141 GCA_036521275.1 Acetobacteraceae bacterium | reverse complement strand
TTGCCCGGCATCGCCCGGCTGGTGCGCGGCCAGGTGCTGTCGCTGCGACACAACGACTATGTCCTCGCCGCCCGTTCTGTGGGGGTACGTTCCTCGCTGATCGTGCTGCGCCACGTTCTCCCCAATGTGCTGAACCCGGTGGTGGTGCAGGCCGCGCTCGGCATCGGCTTTGCCATCATCACCGAATCCTCGGTGAGCTTCCTCGGGCTCGGAGCGCAGCCGCCCACGGCGACCTGGGGCTCCATGGTGCAGGTCGGCTTTCAATACCTGGACACCGCCCCATGGCTGGCAATGGCGCCAGCCGTTTTGATCTTCCTGGCGGTCCTCGGCTTCAACATGCTGGGCGAAGGCCTGCGCGGCGCGCTTGATCCCGCCGCCCGCACTGGAAATTGATGCTGGATCGCGCCGATCCGGACGGACGTAACCACACGCCTTTGCTGCAAGTGGTCGGACTGCGCACTGAGCTGCGTCTGCGCAACCGGGTGCTGCCCGTGGTACAGGACGTGTCGTTTCATCTGGACTCAGGCGAGACGCTGGGCATTGTCGGTGAGTCGGGCTGCGGCAAGAGCATGACCGCACTCTCGGTGATGCGCCTGGTGCCCAGTCCGCCAGGCCGGATCGAGTCCGGATCGATCCGTTTCGCCGGTACCGAGCTGCTGCAATTGCCGGAACGGGAGATGCGTCGGCTCCGCGGCAACAGCATCTCCATGATCTTCCAGGAGCCGATGACCTCGCTCAACCCTGTGCGCACTGTCGGCAGCCAGATCATCGAGGCGATCCGTCTGCATCAGGGGCTCGGCTGGCGCGCGGCCCGCGCGAGGGCGGCCGAGATGCTGGACCTGGTGCACATCCCCGATGCCCAGGTTCGGCTGGACGAATATCCGCACCATTTGTCGGGCGGCATGCGCCAGCGCGTCACCATCGCCATGGCGCTGTCGTGCAATCCTCGCCTGCTGCTGGCCGACGAGCCCACTACGGCGCTGGACGTCACCATCCAGGCGCAGATCATGAGCGTGCTGGCCGAACTGCGCGACCGCATGGGCATGGCATTGGTGCTGATCACGCACGACTTGGGGCTGGTGGCGGAAAGCTGCGACCGCGTGCTGGTGATGTACGCCGGCCGCAAGATCGAGGAAGCGCCGACCGCGGCACTGTTCGCAGCGCCGGCACACCCCTACACGCGCGGCCTGCTGAATTCCGTCCCGCACCTCGCCGTCGGTTCGGCAGCGACGGGTCGTGCCGGTGCGCGGCAGCGCCTGCGGGAGATCAGCGGGACGGTGCCGGCGCTCGACAGACTGCCGTCCGGCTGCCCCTATGAACCACGCTGCCCTCTCGCTTCCGATCAATGCCGATCGGCGATGCCGCCACTGCTGCCTCACGATAACGCCCACCTGGCGGCGTGCTGGCATTCCGCCCGGGTGCCGGAGATCGCGCAATGAGCGCGGTGGCAATGGCAGAGCCAGCTCCGACCATCATCGCGGTACAGGATCTGTCCAAGCATTACCAACGCAGCGGTGGCTGGCTGATACAGCGCAAGATCAGCGTGCGCGCCGTCGACGGTATCTCATTCTCCATCGCGGCCGGCGAGACGCTTGGGCTTGTTGGCGAGAGCGGTTGCGGAAAATCCACGGTGGGCAAGGCCCTCCTGCGCCTGCTGCCGGTCTCGGGCGGACGTGTCACACTGTGTGGCACCGACATCACCAAGCTGCCGGAGGCAAAGCTGCGGCCGTTGCGGCGGCAGATGCAGATGATCTTCCAGGACTCGTACTCCTCGCTCGACCCGCGGCAGACGGCCGGGCAGATCGTTGCGGAGCCATTAGCGACCCATCACATCGCGCGCGGTGCGGAGAAGTGGCAGCGCGTGATGGCGCTGCTGCAGCGCGTCGGCATACGTCCGGAACAGATGGACGATCTGCCGCATCAGTTCTCCGGCGGCCAGCGGCAGCGCATCGCCATCGCCCGTGCGCTGGCGGCATCGCCGGCCCTGATCGTGTGCGACGAGCCGGTCTCCGCGCTCGACGTGTCGATCCAGGCGCAGGTGATGAACCTGCTGATGGCCCTGCAGGACGAGCTCGGCCTCGCTTATCTGTTCATCGCCCACGATCTGGCTGTCGTGCAGCATATCAGCCACCGTGTTGCGGTCATGTATCTCGGCCGCATCGTGGAACTGGCCGACACCCCTGACCTCTATGCGCGGCCGCTGCATCCCTATACCCGGGCGCTGCTGGCGGCGGTGCCGGTGCCGGATCCGGCGCGTCGGCACGGCCAGCGGTCTGTGCTGTCGGGCGACCTGCCCAGCCCGCTTTCGCCACCGCGCGGCTGTCCGTTCCACACGCGCTGCCCGCAGGTCATGCCGCGCTGCCGCAGCATCGCGCCCGCGTTGCTGGAGGATGCGCCGGGACACTGGTCCGCCTGTCACCTGAACCGCGCCGCGTGACGGCACGATGCACGTGCCGGTTCAGAATTCGTTCACCGCATAGTTTACGTGATGCACGTCGCCCTGGAACAGCCCTTTGAAGCTGGCGAAGTCCCGCTGCGAAATCCGCCGCGTCTCGGCCCGTTCCGCAGACGCCATGCAGACGTCCATGTCTTCCTGCGTGTCGAAGCTGAGCTCGAAGCACTGATAATAGCGGGGCGCCTCGCCCAGGTAGGGCTGCCCGTTGTTCTTCAACAGCCGTAGCCGCCGCAGCCGCGGCCACCTGGCGACATCCGGCAAGTGGACGTCGCGCACGTAGGCGTCGAACCGCTCCTGGTCCTCGGGGCGCACGGTCCCGACATAATAGGCACAGCGAACCAACATCCTGCGCGTCTCCTCAGCCTGCAACGTTCCGCCGCGAACGGAGGGAACGCTAGCCGGGGGATGGCGGGCCGGCAACGAAAGTTTAAGCTGTGCGTTTGGCCTAGTCCGATTTGGCCATCACAAGGAAAAACCAGTTTGCCCGTTGCGGATATCCATGGCTGAGCTATCGCAACGGCTGCCGCGGCTGGCCTATCTGCTGATGTTTGAAGCCGCCGCGCGGCATCGAAGCTTTACCCGTGCCGCGGAGGAACTGGGCGTGACCCAGGCGGCGGTCAGCCAACAGGTCAAACTGCTGGAACGCGCGCTGGGGGTCGGTTTGTTCGTGCGCCTGCATCGCGGGA
>DATDIC010000018.1:0-6253 GCA_036521275.1 Acetobacteraceae bacterium | reverse complement strand
CAGTCGACCAGCGTTCTCGGCCGGCCGGTGACGGAGAAGATCAGCACGGCATCGCGGCGCTCCACCGTCGCCGCGGCGATGCGCTGCTGGTAGTCATCGGTGAAAGCCATCACGTGGAGGTCGAACCGGAACAGGCGATTTTCCGCTTCCAGCGCCATGTTGGCCGAACTGCCGCCGGTGCCCATGCAGAACACGCGCTTGGCGCGGTGCAGCGCCGCCGCCGCCTGCGCCAGCGCCTCCGTGTCGCGCTGCGCAAAGCTGTAGGCCAGGGCCTGCGCCGTCGCTTCATAAACCTGGCTGGCAACCGCGGTGCTGTCGCTTGAAACGACCGCATGGTCGGGAAAGGTGAACATGCGGGCGGTCGCGATATCCTGCGAAACGCGGCGCTTCAGGTCCACGAAGCCGGAGCAGCCGACATGCCGGGCAAACCGGATAACCGTGGGTTCGCTGACCCCGGCGCGGCGGGCCAGGTCGCGGGTGGTTGCACGGGTCGCCCAGTCGATGTCGGACAGGATGGCCTGCGCGACACGCTGCTCCGCGCCCTTCAGTTGCGCCGCAACCGTACGGATGCGGTCGACCGCGCCGGTCGGAGGCAATGGCCGGGATTCCATGGTGGGGAATGCATAGCACCAGCAGGGAATTGGCAAGCTGACCGCGCCGGCGTGGTGAGACGGCCCCGCGCGGAATTCAGGCCGGGTCGAGGAAACGCCGCTCAGCCGAACAAGGAAACAGCCGGGGTAGAGGCTGGAGGCAACCGCGGCCTTGATCAGTGCCCCAACGCCTGCACGATCTCCTCGGTCATCTTCTTCGCATCGCCGAACAGCATCATCGTATTCGGCCGGAAGAACAGCTCGTTCTCCACCCCCGCATATCCCGACGCCATCGAGCGTTTCACGAACAGCACCGTGCCCGCCTTCTCCACCTCCAGGATCGGCATGCCGTAGATCGGCGAGGTGCGATCGGTCTTGGCCGCCGGGTTGGTCACGTCGTTGGCGCCGATCACGTACGCCACGTCGGCGGTGGCGAATTCGTTGTTGATCTGCTCCAGCTCGAACACCTCGTCGTACGGCACGTTGGCCTCCGCCAGCAGCACGTTCATGTGGCCCGGCATGCGGCCGGCCACCGGGTGGATGGCGTATTTCACCTCCACGCCCTCGCGCTTCAGCGTGTCCGCCATCTCCCGCAGCGCGTGCTGCGCCTGCGCCACCGCCATGCCGTAGCCGGGCACCACGATCACCTTGGTGGCGTTCTTCATGATGAAGGCCGCATCCTCGGCATTGCCGCTTTTCACCGTGCGGTCCGCCGACACGCCCGCCGGTCCGCCGGTTGCGCCCTCCGACCCGAATCCGCCCAGCAGCACATTCAGGATACTGCGGTTCATGCCCTTGCACATGACATAGGACAGGATCGCGCCGGATGCGCCGACCAGTGCGCCGGTGATGATCAGCGCCAGGTTCTGGATGGTGAAGCCGATGCCGCACGCCGCCCAGCCCGAATAGCTGTTCAGCATGGAGATCACCACCGGCATGTCCGCCCCGCCGATCGGGATGATGATCAGCACGCCCAGCGCGAAACAAAGGAATGCCAGCAGCCAGAACACCACCTGGCTTTCCGTGATCACGAACACCACGATCAGCACCACGGCCAGGATGCCGAGCCCCAGGTTGAGCTGGTGCTGCATGCGGAAATTGATCGGCGCGCCTTTCATGATGCCTTGCAGCTTGCTGAAGGCGATCACCGAGCCGGTGAACGTGATGGCGCCGATGGCGAGGCCGATCGACATCTCGACCACGCTCTCGGTGTAGATATGATGCGGCAGGCCGATGCCGAACGCCCCCGGCGCGTTGAGCGCCGCCGCGCCGACGAACACCGCCGCCAGCCCGACCAGCGAGTGGAACGCCGCGACAAGCTGCGGCAGCGCGGTCATCTGGATGCGCAGCGCGATGAACACGCCGATCGAGCCGCCGATGATGATGCCAAGGATGATCAGGCCGTAGCCGCTCGCCCACATATCGTGGCCGATCAGCGTGGCGAGGATGGCCACCAGCATGCCGAGCATGCCGAGCCGGTTGCCCTGGCGGGAGGTGACCGGGCTGGACAGGCCGCGCAGCGCCAGCACGAACAGCACGGCCGCGATCAGATAGAAAAAAGCGGTGAGTTCCGCGGACAGCACGATCCGGCTCCTTCAGGTTTTTCGCCGGAACATGGAGAGCATCCGGTGGGTCACCAGGAAACCGCCGAAGATGTTCACCGATGCCAGCGTGACCGCGACGAAGCCGAATCCGCGCGACCAGTAGGACAGCGCGAGCCCGGTTGCCAGCATGGCACCGACGATGATGACCGAGCTGATCGCGTTGGTCACCGCCATCAGCGGCGAGTGCAGCGCCGGGGTGACATTCCAGACCACGTAGTAGCCGACGAAGCACGCCATCACGAAGATGGCGAACAGATAGATGAAGGGAATGCCGATCGCCGGGGTCAGCGGTACCGTCGTCGCGCCCAGCGCCGCGGCATGTGCCGCCAGCGCGTGCGCCTGGTCGGCCAGACGGGCCGCCTCATCGGCCAGGCCTGTCGCGGCCGGCGGGTTCGGGTTCATTCTCGCTCTCCGGTTGTCAGGCGGCCTGGCTTTGCTGCGGCGCGAACTGGGGATGCACGATCTGGCCAGCCCGGGTCAGCATGACGCCCTTCACGATGTCGTCGTCCGGCGGCAGGTTGGGGGCCTGCGCCGTCTTGTCCCAGAAGGTCGACAGGAAGGTCAGCAGGTTGCGGGCGTAGAGGGAGCTCGCCGCCACCGGAATGCGTCCGGGCCAGTTGTAGTAGCCCAGGATCGATACGCCGTTCGGCGTCAGCGTGCGTTCGCCGGGCGTGGTCGCGGCGCAGTTGCCGCCGGCATCGGCGGCGAGATCGATGATCACGCTGCCCGCCCGCATGCTGGCCACCATCGGCTCGGTCACGATCACCGGCGCGCGCCGGCCCATCACCAGCGCGGTGCAAATGACGATGTCGTTCTTCGCCACCGTCGTCGCCATCAGCTCCGCCTGCTTGCGGCGGAACTCGTCGCTCATTTCGCGGGCATAGGCGCCGGTCTGCGCCGCGGTCTCGGCATCTTCCACGCCGACGAAGGCGGCGCCCAGCGAGCGGATCTCCTCCTTGGCGGCGGGGCGCACGTCGGTTGCGGACACGATCGCGCCGAGACGGCGGGCGGTGGCGATGGCCTGCAAACCGGCAACGCCGGCGCCGATCACGAACACCCGGGCCGGGGGCACCGTGCCGGCGGCCGTCATCATCATCGGGAAGCCGCGCTGGAATGCCGCCGCGGATTCGATCACGGCGCGATAGCCAGCGAGGTTGGCCTGCGACGACAGCACGTCCATCGATTGCGCCCGGGTGATGCGCGGCAGCAGCTCCAAGGCGGCGGCGTCGATGCCGGCTTCGGCGAGGGTCGGTACCACGGCCGGGTCGCTGAACGCGCCGACGATGCAGACCAGCAGCGCCCCGCGTGGCACCAGGGCCAGGATCTCGGGCGGCGGCAGGTTGACGGCGAACAGGATTGCGGCGTCGGCCAGGGCGGTGGTGGGATCAGGGGCGATGTCCGCGCCGGCGGCGGCGAATTCCGCATCCGCGATCGCCGAGGATGCGGCCGCGCCGGTTTCGACCACGACGGTCAGGCCGAGCCCCACCAGGCGCTTCACCGTCTCCGGGGTGGCAGCCACGCGCGTCTCGGACGCGCGGCGTTCTTTCAGCACCGCAAGGCGCATCCGCTTGATCCTTCAATTCAGTGGACTCGATGGTCCAAGGGGGGTCCATGGGGGGTCCATGGGGCCGTGCGGGCCACGAGCCGAGGGGCGCGGCACCATGCGCGAACCCAGGCTGCGGTGCAAGCTGATGGACGGTGAGGGGCGCAAAGCGACAGGGGGCGGAGCGCCAGCGGATATCGGCCGTTGTTGAACCTGGGCAAAAACCATTTGCCGCCACTTGATAGTCATCGACTTTGGCTTTGCATCGACTATTCGTTCCGTAGCCGCGCCAGAACCCGCCTGGCCTCGACGGCGCGTTCGGGCAACCGTACCTGCGCGGTGTTCCAGATAACATCTGCATCCACCCGGTCGTAGGCATGCCGCAGCCGGTTCCCCATCCCGCGAATATCGCTCCATGGCTGGTCGGGCATGAGTTGCTCAGCGCGGTCACCAAGCCTGTAGGCAGCCTCGCAGACCCGCTCGATGCAGCGCTCAACAGCATCCCGCGCCCACTCGTCGCGTTCAAATGCCTGACGGTCCATGCCTGCAAGCTGGCGCGCGACCCGTTCGGCATTCTCCACAATGTGGAGAAGACTGTCCGCCGGATCATGTTTAGAAGGCAAGCAAGCGGTCCCGGGCGACGTTGGCGTGCAAGCGCGGGTTCTCGACAGGTTCGGGCAGGATATCGACAGGACGACCGAGAAGCTCCCCGATTCGGCGTTCGAGCCCGACGAGGCGGATGAGATCCATGGCGGCGGCAGGATCGAAGTCGACGGCAAGGTCGATATCGCTGCTGGCGTCGGCATCGCCCCGGGCGACAGAGCCGAACAGTGACAGATGGCGGATGCCGGCACGGCGCAGCTCCGCCTCGTGCGCCCGCAAGGTGGCTATGACCTGCTCGGCGAGATCGGTTGTGACCGTTGAACTCATCGCGGTTTCTCCGAGACTTCGTATACACGAAAGCGGCCAGCAGTGTGGACCGGCGTACGGCTGGTCGCGGCTATCTGGGTGCCGACGCACGCGATTGACAGGTCCCGGCCGCGGCGCATTGTCCTGCGTCGGCGTGCGGCCCGGGTTGATTGCGGATGTGGGAGGTTACTGCGTGGGGATCGATTACCAGAAGCGCGATGGTGTCGCGTATATCACGCTCAACAACCCGGAGAAGGCGAATATCCTGGACAAGGCGACATCGGACGACATCGCCCAGGCATGGATCGACCTGTGGGAGGACCGGGCGATCCGCTGCGCGATCATTACTGGTGCCGGCGAGCGTCATTTCTGCGGCGGGCATAACCTGGCGCCGCGCCCCGATCTGACCGAGGAAGACCGGGAATATCTGCGCACGCAGCGCATCTTCTGGCCGCTGGCCGGGACGGTGCACGGCCAGAAGACCGGGGTGGACGGCCGCATGGGCGACCATTACCCGCGCGTGTGGAAGCCGGTGATCGCCGCCATCAACGGCTGGGCCGCCGGCGCCGGATTGTACATGCTGCTGTCCTCCACCGATATCCGCATCGCCAGCGCCGAGCATGCCCGCTTCAAGTTCGCCCTGATCAGCCAGGGCTGGCTGGGCCACGGCCCCGGGGCCAGCCTGCTGATCCGCCAGCTCCGTTATGTCGACGCGATGAAGATGTTGCTGACGGACGAGCCGTTCGATGCGGCGGAGGCGCTGCGGATCGGCCTGGTGAACGAGGTCGTGCCGCATGCCGAACTGATGCAGCGGGCGGAGAAACTGGCCCGTCACATCGTCACGCTGCCGCCCGCCGCGGTGCGCATGATGAAGGAGTTCGTGGTCCGGTTCGGTGACATGCCGACGGATCAGGCTTGGCACGTGCAGAACCTGATGAACGCGCTGCTGATCCAGACCACGATGGACGGCGAGGAAGGGCGCAAAGCATTCAACGAGAAGCGGCGCCCGAACTTCACCGGCACGTTGCGCCGGCGGGGTGAGGCTTGGCCCAATCTGTCGGACGAGGACGCCGCGCGGCTGGATGAGGCATATCGCAGCGGGGAGTATTAGGGCGTGTGAATGGATTTAACGAAGATCGGGGTGCAAGCGAATGCGACGAGAGCGCCGTCGCTCGCGGCAGTCTTTTCCCATCGCGGTGCGGGCGGTTTAAGCGTTTCGGTTTGCCCACCTGCGTCATTCCCGCGAAAGCGGGAATCCAGCCGAACGCTCGGAATTCCGTGGGCTCTCCGCTGGATGCCCGCCGTCGCGGACACGACGGATCTGCGCGCATGACGGATTTAGAGTCTCCATCCTTGCGGGCTCGCATAAGCTAGGTTGCGGGGCAAGGAAGCGCTCCGAATGGCCTTTGAAAACCTGCCGCACCAGCCACAGATGGGGGCCGTAGCTGAATCATATGCGGCCGAAATCCTCGCTCGCTCGCGCGCCGTCGCAATGAGCAGCCGAGTGCTGCTGGATGTGTCGTACGGCGATGATGACTGGCAGCGTATCGACATTTACCTGCCGGCACAGGATGGGTTGCGCGATCTCCCCGTGCTGCTCTTTTTGC
>DATDIC010000017.1:0-31659 GCA_036521275.1 Acetobacteraceae bacterium | reverse complement strand
GAGCAGCAGCACCAGAATAATCACCCCGTACACGATACTCCGTCCGTAATCCGGCATGTTCAGCGCCAGCAGCACGCTCACCAGCGCGACCAGCGTCACCGCCCCTGCCACCACGCCGACATAACTCCCCCGGCCGCCCAGTATGTACACGCCCCCGATCACCACCGCCGCGATCGACTGGAACAGGTATGGATCCCCCATCCCCAGCGCCGCCTGCCCGCCGAACCCCACCAGCATGATCCCCGCCAGCGCGGAAAACACCCCGCTCAGCGCATACAGCGCCACGGTCACCACCCCCACGCGGATACCCGCCAGGTAGCTCACCCGCGCGCTGTTCCCCACCGCATAGGTCGCCCGCCCGAACACCGTGAACGCCAGCGCGAACGACAGCACCAGTATCACCAGCAACCACACATACAGCACCGCCGGCACGCCCAGCAGATGCCCGTGCACGGCATCCTGGATCAGCGGCGGCGCATAGGCGGCGCACGCCCCGCAGGTCATGCCGCTGGAAAGCCCCAGCGTCAGCCCCTCCATGATGCCGTTCATCGCCAGCGTCATCACCACCGCCGGCACGCCGAACAGCGCCACGCCCACGCCGCTCACTGCCCCCACCAGCGCGCCCATCCCCAGCGTCACCGCCAGCCCCAGCGCCAGCCGGCTGTCCGCCCCGCCCGTGCTGGTCACCAGCAGGATCGCCGCGGCGTTCAGCACCCAGGGCACCGACAGATCGATGCCGCCCACCAGGATCACGAACATCTGCCCCGCCGCGACGAAGCCCACGAACGAGGCCACGACCAGCACGGACTCGATCCCCTGCCCGCTGGCGAAGCCGGGCCGCACCACCTGCCCCACCACGAACAGCAGCACCGCCGCGACCGCGGCATACAGCACACGCCGCTGGTCCCGCCCGATCGCCCGCACGCCCATCATCGGCGCACCAACCGGCCGATCCCGTTGGCGGCCAGCACCGCGACCACCAGGAACAGCCCCTCATAAAACGCCTGGTACAGCGGATCGATATGGGCGAAGAACAGGATATTGACGATCATGTTGATGACAAACGCTCCCATGATCGCGCCCACCGCGCTGCCGCGCCCGCCGAACAGGCTGACGCCGCCCAGCACGACCGCGACGATGGAGGTCAGCGTGAACCCGTTGCCGGTGGTCGCATCGCCGGCGGTGGCGCTGGCGGCCAGGAACAACCCAGCGGCGGCGGACAACACCCCGCTGAGTACATACGCCAGGATCAGCGTCCGACGCGCCGCGATGCCGTTGGCCTGCGCCGCCGGTGGGTCGTTGCCGATGGCGTAGACCGACACGCCCAGGCGGGTTCGCCGGAACATCGTCCACCCGCCGGCGAGCAGCACGACATAGACCAGCGACCACGGGCCGGTGGTGTTGGCGAGCACCGCGGTATAGACATCCGGCACCTGCCCGCCCGGCTGCGGCAGCACGCGGATCGCCACACCCTGATAGATGGAGAGCGTCGCCAGGGTGACCAGTATCGGCTGCAACCGGCCGATACCCACCAGCAGCCCGTTCACCAGCCCGCACGCCGCGCCGATCAGCAGCACGATCACCGACCACAGCACCATGCTGCCCGCCGATCCACCAAGGGTGATCGCCGCGGTCGCGTTGGTAAGGTCGATGATGCCGCCCACCGACAGGTCGATGCCGCGCGTCAGCACCACCAATGTCTGCGCCATGCCCGCCAGCACCAGCGGCATCGTGTTGTTGACCGTGGAGGTCACCTCGAACCCGCCCGGCAGCCGCTGCTGCTGCGCATAGAACACGCCGCAATACGCCAGCACGCACGCAGCCAGCAGGAACACGGCCAGCTCCAGGCCGATATTCTGCGCCAGCAGATGCGCCCGGCGGCTCCGGCGCGTGGTGTCAGGCAGCGATGCGCTCATGGATCGCTGCGGCGACGATCTGCTCGGCGGTGATATCGGGCGCAACCAGCTCGGCGGCGATGCGGCCTTCGCGCATCACCAGCACACGGTGGCACAGCTCGGCCAGCTCCTGCGCGTCACTGGAATAGAACAGGATCGCCCTGCCCTCCCCGGCCAGGCGGATCATGAGCTGGTAGATTTCGTGCTTGGTGGCGACATCCACGCCGCGCGTCACGTCGTACAGCAGCAGCACGCGCGGGTCGGGCAGCAGCCAGCGGCCGAGCAGCACCTTCTGTTGGTTGCCGCCGGACAGCGCGCCCACCTTGCTGCCGATGCCGGCGGTGCGCACGGCCAGGCGCCGCACCATCTCCTCCGCGACCCGCCGCTCCTGCCGGCGACGCAGCACGCCGGCGCGGGAAACCCGGTCCAGGATCGACAAGGTCAGGTTGTCGCGCACGCTCATGTCCAGCAGCAGACCTTCGGTCTTGCGATCCTCCGGCACGAAAGCCAGGCCGTTGGACCGCCGCTTCGCTTCGCGCGGACTGCGGATGCGTATGGGCCGCCCGTCGACGGCGATGCGCCCGGCAGCGGCACGCTCGGCGCCGAACAGCACCAGGAACAGCTCCCGGTGGCCCTGCCCGGCCAGGCCGCCCACGCCGAGTATTTCGCCGGGCCGGAGATCGAAATCGACGCTCTGCACACGCGGCCCGGACAGGCCCTGCACGCGCAGCATCGGTGCAGCGACGGGCGCCGGCGGGCGCGCCGGAAACAGCGTATCCAGCCGCTGGCCGGTCATCAGCGTAACCGCTTCGCTCTCGTCCAGCTCGGTGAAGGTGCCCACGTCGCGCCCGTTGCGGAACACGGTGATGCGGTCGGCGATGTTCTGCACCTCGTTCCAGCGATGCGAGGTGAACACCACGCACGCGCCGCGGTCGCGCAGCGCGCGGATCTGCCCGAACAGCCAGGACACTTCGCGTTCCACCAGCGACGATGTGGGTTCATCCAGGAACAGGATGTCGGGCGCGTGCGACAAGGCGCGCACAATCTCCACGATCTGGCGCTGCGCGAGCGAGATGTCCTCGATCAACGCCAGCGGATCGATATGGAAAATTCCCAGGCCGGCCAGCAGTTTTTCCGCGGCAACACCCATGCGGGCATGGCTGATCACGCCGAGCGGGCCGCGCGGCTCCCGTCCCAGCATCAGGTTTTCCGCCACCGTCATGCCGGGGAACAGCATCAGTTCCTGGAACACGGTCCAGGCGCCCAGGCGGTGGGCATGTTCCGGCCCGGACAGCCGGACGTCCCTGCCGGCCAGCCGAATTATGCCGGAATCGGGCTGCAAGCGGCCGCCGAGCAGCTTGATCATGGTGCTCTTGCCGGCGCCGTTTTCCCCCACCAGCGCGTGCACCTCGCCGGCCGACGCGGCAAAGGACGCGTTGTCGAGCGCATGCACGCCGCCGAAGGATTTCGACAGCCCGGCGCCCTCCACGCGCACGGCGCCGGGCGATGGCGGTGATGTCATGCGGCGGGCAGGGTGACCTTCAGCGTGCCGGTGCACGCCTTGCCGTCCAGCGCCGCCTGCTCGCACAGGGACAGCACGGCGTTCGGCCCGGAATCGGTGAAATCGTCGAAGAAACTGTCGGGCAGGTCGGGGAACACCGTCTCGCCGACCTTCACTGTATCGTTGGTGACGTACGGGAACGGGATGGTGATGTCTTTCTTGGGGTAGCTGCCGTTGAGTATCTGGCGGGCCAGCTCCAGCGACACCACCGACAGGAACGGCGGCTGACCAACGGAGATGCCGTCCACTTTGTGGCCGTTATAGCCGATCATGAATTTGCGGAAGCCGTTCTCCGCTTCGCCGGCGGTGGGGGGCAGCGGGCGGTTGGCGGCGAGGAACGCTTTCAGCACGCCGTCGGTGCCGCCCTGGCACCAGATGCCATCGATCTGCGGCAAGGAGTTCAGCACGGAGGACGTGTTGCGTTCGGCGGTGGAGGAATCCCACATGCCGGTGTAGCGGCTGACCACCTTGATGCCAGGGTTCTTCGCCCAGACATTGTCGGCGCCCTTGTTGCGGTCCTCGTCCACCGAGGTACCGGCGACGCCGGTCACCATGATCACGTTGCCCTTCCCGTTCATCTTCTTGGCCAGCCAGTCGGCCAGCGTCTCGCCGAACTTCACCTGGTCGGTATTCACCTTCAGCGCCTTCGGCGTGGTCACGATGTTGTCGAACGAGATCACCAATATGCCGCGCCCGGCCGCCTGGTTCAGGATGCCGTTCAGCCCGGTGGGAGAGGCGGCGTCGATGATGATTGCGTCCACCCGCTCGGCGATCAGGTTGGTCAGTTGCTGCGACTGCTTGCTGACATCGTTGCCGGAATTGAACCAGGACCCGTCCACCTGCGACTTGAACGGCTCCATCAGCAGCGCGGCCTTGAAGACGTTCTCCATCTCGATGCGCCACTTGTTGCCGATATAGGAATTGGAGAGCGCGATCTTGTGCTTCTTCTCCGCGCCGAAGGCACGTGCCGCGAGGCCCACGCCGGCAAGCCCTGCACCCGTTGTGGCGATCAGTGACCGCCGCGTGATCAATGGCATTTTTTCCTCCCGTCCGATCCGGTATCGCCAGGACAGCTAACGCATCGGCACCGCACTGACAACGCGAAGCAGCCGGGCCGTGTCACATGCGTGTGACCTGCGGCGGGGTTTCGACTATGCTCGACGGCATAAGCGGGAGGACATGCGGCATGGCGTCGGAACGGATTTTGGCGGGCAAGCTGGCGCTGGTCACCGGCGCCGGGCGGGGCCTGGGCCGCGCCTTCGCGGAACGGCTGGCGGCGCTGGGATGCGCGGTCGCGGTGCATGGCATGCGCGAACACGGGCCGGCTGAATATGGCGAAGGCACCACGCTGACCGAAACCGCTCGGCAGATCGGCGACCAGTTCGGCGTGCGCACACTGGCGGTGCTCGGCGACCTGACGCGAATGGACGATGTGCAGCGGGTGGTGGCTACCGCCGGCGAGCTCGGGCCGATCCACGTGCTGGTGCATAATGCCGGTGGTGATATCGCCCATGCCGGCGGTCGGCCGGACCCGAACGATGCGGTGATGGTGAAGGAACTCGACATTCGCGCGGTACTCGACCGCAATCTGCTGAGCACGATCTTCACCTGCCAGCACGTTGCCCGCATCATGATGGAGCAGCGCGCCGGACGGATCGTGACCATCAGCTCGACCGCGGCGTATGGCGGCCGGCCCAACGGCGTGGTCTACGCGACGGCGAAGGCCGGCGTGATCCAATACACGCGCTGCCTGGCCGCACAGCTTCGCCCCTACAACGTCACCGCCAACAGCATCGCGCCGGGCGACACGCGCACCGGCCGGTATCTCAACACGCGCGCGGTCGATCAGAGCCGGATGACAGAGGGCGGCACGCTGGACCGTATCGCACTGGTGGACGAAGTGGCGCGCGGCATCGACATGTTTGCCGGCCCGCTGGGCGATTTCGTCACCGGCCAGGTGTTGCGGATCGATGGCGGTTCGCAGTGCTGGCCGGCATAGGGGGGCATCATGGCGCTGCATTTCGATAGCTCCGAATACACGGCGCGCATCGCTGCGGCGACGCGCACCCTGACCGCGCGCGGGCTGGACGGGCTGCTGATCTTCCAGCAGGAGAGCATGTACTGGCTTTCCGGCTACGACACGTTCGGCTTCTGCTTCTTCCAGTGCCTGTATCTCGGCGCTGACGGCAAGCTGGCGCTGATCACACGTGCGCCGGATCTGCGGCAGGCGCGGCACACTTCGATCATCGAGGACATCCGCATCTGGACCGATGAAGAAGGCGCCCAACCTGCCGCTCAGTTGCGCGACATGCTGGACAGCCTCGGCGTGCGCGGCAGGAAGCTGGGGATTGAAAGCAATGCGTATGGGCTCAACCACGCTCTCGGCAAGCAGGTGGATGGGGCGCTGGATGGGTTCTGCCGTCTGGACGACGCATCAGGCTTGATCGACGCGCTGCGGGCGGTGAAATCGCCGGCCGAGCTGGCATATGTGCGGCGGGCTGGCGAATTGGCCGACGCCGCGCTGCAAGCCGGCCTGGAGGAGATACGCGCCGGTGCCGATGAGGGGGCCATCCTGGCTGCCATGCAGGGCGCGGTGTTCCGTGGCGGCGGTGATTACCCAGGCAACGAGTTCATCATCGGATCGGGCGAGGACGCGCTGCTGTGCCGCTACAAGTCCGGCCGCCGCGCGCTGTCGGCGGACGATCAGCTCACGCTGGAATTTGCCGGGGTGTACCGGCACTATCATGCGGCGCAGATGCGCACCGTGATCGTGGGCGCACCGCGACCGGCGCACGAGCGCATGAGCGCGGCCTGCGTGGAGGCGCTGCAGGCGTGTGAGGCCGTGCTGCGCCCCGGCCATACCGCCGGCGACGTGTTCGCGGCGCATGCACGGGTGATGGATGCGCACGGCATGGCACCGCACCGGCTGAACGCGTGCGGCTACAGCCTGGGCGCGAAGTTCACGCCGAGCTGGATGGACACGCCGATGTTCTACCGCGGCAACAGCTTTGTGCTGGCCCGCGACATGGTGTTCTTCGCGCATATGATACTGATGGATTCCGACAGCGGCACGGCGATGACGCTCGGGCGCACATATATACTGACCGACGGCGCGCCGGAACCATTGTCGCGCATGCCGCTGGACATGATCCAGCGATAGACTTTCTGAAACATAACAGCCCCGACCAGAAAAACATGGAGCGGATCGTCACCCTGGCTGAGCGGAAGGCAAAGGAAGCCGCGCGGCGCCGCGACGCGGTCCAGGAACTGCGCCCGTTGCTCATCGATTATGCACGCGAACATAACGGGCGGTTCCTGCTGTTCGGTTCGGTGGCACGAGACGAAATGCGCTATGACAGCGACGTGGACATCCTGACCGATTTCAATGACCCGATTGCCGACGACGATGCGTGGCAGTTTGCCGAGCGCGCATGTTTCAACCTCCGCCTGGAACCGGATATCAGGCCACTCGCCTGGTGTAGCGAGCGGTTTCTGACCCGCGTCAGGACAGATATGCAGGTGCTTGAATGAGCGATGCGCGATGGTTCGATATCGACGCCGACATCGACTCGGCGGTGACCCATCTCACCCGTGCCGCGGAGCTGTTTCGCACGCGTGACATGAATGGCGATGAGCTCGACGCCTATATGGCGCGCATGGCATTCATGCACGCTGTAATGGCTGGGCATACATCGCTGGAAAACGCGCTGACCCGAATTCTCAGGTTGCTCGGGGAAGAAGCCCCTTCTGGAGAAACCTGGCACGCGGACCTTATCCGGCGCGTTTCGCGAGCGTCTGGCGACCGACCGCCGATATTGGATGCGGACCTGTCGCGTGCCGCCGATCGCACGCGCCGCTTCCGCCATGTCGCGGCGCGGGGCTACGACAGCTTCGATCCCGAAGAAGCGGCGCCGGCGGTCAGTGCCGCCGAACTGCTTGCCGCACGCGTCCCAGACGCAATCGCCCGGCTACGGGCCGCAATCGACCCCTGAACCCTACGCCGCCACCCGCTTCGTCAGCAGACCCTGCGCAATCAGCGTCTCCGCGATCTGCACCGCGTTCAGCGCCGCGCCCTTGCGCAGATTGTCGGCCACGCACCAGAACGACAGCCCATGCTCCACCGTGGGGTCCTTGCGGATGCGGCTGACATACACCGCATCCTCCCCGGCGCTTTCCAGCGGAGTGATATAACCGCCATCCTCGCGCTGATCGACCACCGCAACACCTGGCGCATCGCGCAGCGCCGCACGCGCTTCCGAGGCCGTCACCGCATGCTCGAACTGCACGTTCACTGCCTCGCCATGCCCGATGAACACCGGCACGCGCACGCACGTGGCATGCACGGGGATATCAGGATCAAGAATTTTCCGCGTCTCGACCACCATCTTCCATTCTTCCTTGGTCGAGCCGTCGTCCATGAACTTGTCGATATGCGGGATGCAGTTGAACGCAATCTCCTTGGTGAACTGTTCCGGCGACGCCGGGTCGTGCACGAACACCGCCTTGGTATGGGCGAACAGCTCGTCCATCCCTTCCTTCCCGGCGCCCGAGACCGACTGATAGGTGGACACCACCACCCGCCTGATCCGCCAGCGGTCGTGCAGCGGCTTCAGCGCAACCACCATCTGGATGGTGCTGCAATTCGGGTTGGCGATGATGTTGCGGCGGGCGAACTTCGCCAGCGCCTGCGGGTTCACCTCCGGCACCACCAGCGGCACGTCCGGCTCCATGCGGAAATGGCTGGTATTGTCGATCACCACGCAGCCCGCCGCGGCAGCCCGTGGCGCATGCACGGCGGAGACCGAGGCGCCGGGGCTGAACAGACCGATATCCCAGCCCCGGAAATCGAACGTCTCCAGGTTCTTGACCTTGAGCACCTGCTTGTCGCCGAACGAAACCTCCTGCCCGGCCGACCGGCCAGACGCCACCGCCGCCACCTCGTCGGCGGGGAAGCGGCGTTCGGCCAGGGTTTTCAGCATCTCGCGACCCACCGCTCCGGTGGCGCCGACGACCGCGACCCTGTAGCCCATGCTCGTATCTCCTGCTGACCACGGCACACGCCTGCGCCGCGCCACTGCCAGTTACCGGACCACAGGCGTTCGGGGCAAGCGGCGACCGCGCTCGGCTGGCCTGCGCGACAACTGGCTCACTGGGCCGCCAGCATCCGCCGCGGAGCCGGCCAGCCAATGGAAACGAGCAGCAGCAGGCCCACGCCCAGCAACATGCCGACCAGCCGCTCCACGCCAGGAGCCAGGCTCAGCGGCGGTCCCCAGCCCTGCACCAGCGTCAGGATGAACGCGAAGGTGGCCTGCTGGCCGACGTAACCGACCCCTCGCGTGCTGCTTTGCTGGTACGCGCCGATCCAGACGCCAGCGATCAGAGCCGCCAGCCACGGCAGCAGCGCGTCGAACCCCAAAGCCAGGATCACCAGCCCGGCGACCCCGCCGAGCACGCAGCCGGCAACACGATGCAGCGCCCGTTGCCGCATCAGCGCCTCAGCCTGCTCCGGGTTGGCGGCCAGACCGGGCACAGCCATCACCGCCGCCACCGAGATCGCCATCTGGCTCAGTCCTGGAATCCCGAACCAGTTCCAAACCACGGGCACCAGCATGATGGCAATTCCCGTCCGCAATGCGTGATCGAGCACATGGCGGTTCGCCCCGAACATCGTAGCAAGACCCGGGGCCGCCGGTAGCTCCGCCGCCGCGCCGGGTGGAGCGAGCAGCAGCGCAACGCACAAGGCGGCCGCCGACCCAACAATGATCTCGACGCAGCGCGTGAGGACGATGACGTCCCCCTGGGTTGGATCGGCGATCACCTGCATGATCACCATGTCCGCGGTTATCCCACCCAGCAGCCAGGCGTAGCTGTGCCGCGCCAGGGATGCCCCAAGAATGCCAAGCGCACTGGCGACGAACAAAGCCGGCAGCGTGGACAACGGATATTGCGCCAGCCACGGGGTCAAAAGAAACACCACGGCGGCGCTCAGCAAGGTCGCGGCAACCCGCTCGGCCGCTTTCGCGACAGAGGCCGGCCTGGTTGCCTGCGTGCAGACGAATCCGCTCAAGGCAGCCCAATAGGGTGCGTCCAAACGCAATCCGATCGCCAGGACCGTTGCCAATCCGACTGACGCAGCGGCGATTGTGGCCACCCGCGCCCGCGGCCCCGAAAAGCGCTGTTCCGCCAGGTCAGCAAACACTGCACCCGGCAGGCCCTGCGCGATCACGGAAAGATCACCACGTGCGCGTCGGCGCCCATGAACAACTGCCCGGCGGGGGGCCGATCGACAAGCGTCAACGTAACTGGAAAGCGACGTTGCAGGCGGATCCAATCGGTGGTCGGCGCAACATAGGGCAGCAGGCCGGGCGGGGTCTGATCGCGGCTGATCCCTGGCGCGACGCCTTCGATAACCGCCCGGTGCCAGTGCCACGGGTCACTATCAAGCCACACCCATCCCCTGCTTCCCGGATGAAAAGCGCGCAGGTAGTCCTGCTTGTAGTTGGCAATGATCCGCCACGCTCCCGCATCGATGATGCCGATCAGCGGCACGTCCTGGCGCGCCGTGTCGCCGACGCGAACAGTCAGATGGTTGATGATGCCATCCGTGGGGGCGAGCAGATCGGTTCGCGACAGCCGCCATTGCGCCAGCCCGAGTTCCGCGTTTGCCTGCGCCGTGGCGCTCTCGTCCATGGTGATGATCTGCTGCGCCCGCGAGACGGCGGACGTCGCGGAGTCGGCGTTGGCCTGGGCCCGCTTCAAGGCTTCGTTCGCCGCATCCAGGGCCTGGCGGCTGGCGTCATCGCTGGCCGCGAGATCGGCGATGCGACGGCGGGAGTTCTCGGCGAACTGCAAGGTGGCAAGTGCGGCAGACTGCTCACCCTGGGCGGTGACGGCGGCATCGCGATCGGCCGACGTCTTCGCGTTGGTCATGGCCTGCGCCGCTTGCCGCGCTGCAACCGCCAGCTCGAACGGCACACGGTCGATCGTCACCAGCTTGTCGCCCCGACGGACAGGTTGGTTATCGCGCACATGCACAGCGACGATCCGGCCGGTCACTTGCGGCGCCACGGCGACCAGATCGGAGGTTACGTAAGAGTCACCGGTATAGGCAACGAAACTGGTCGTTTCCCAATAAACCACGATTGCCGCGCAGATCGTGGCCAGCAGCAGCATTGGCCGTCGCCACCGCAACAATGCGGATGGCGCGCCAGGCCGTCGTGGGCGCAGCAGCAGCATGTCTGTGCCGGGTTCCTGTTTCCGGTTCGGCGCAACGTGCCGGAAGCGGGTCGGCACGCAAGCTCATTGGCGATTATTACGCTACTCCGACGGCGGCACGCGGGCCAGAACTTCCGCCAGCCCAATCCGCCGGTGCCCGTGCCGCCCCACCGTTGTGTCCGCCGCAGCCAGCGCATCCAGCACCGCTTCCTGCGTCGCCTCCGCCACGGCCTGGAACAGCCGGTCGATGCGCGCCTCCGACACCGCGCGACAATCCAGGAAATCCTGATCCGCTTCGTGCGGCACCCGGTTGGCGGTGGTGAAGGCCAGCGCGATATCGCCGCTGCCATTGCCCCAGAACGCACCGCACCAGGCCAGACCGACGCCGGCCCGCCGCGCCACCCGTCCGAGCTGACGGCACTCCATCGGAATATCCGTGCCGATCAGCACGATGCAGGACCCGGCCTCGACGACGTCGACGGCCCCGGCGCCGATCCGCCGCCCATCCGGCAAGCGCAGCTCGCCGGTACGGCCAAAATTGGCCAGGACCAGTACACCCAGGTGATAGGCTTCGCCGTCCAGCTTGATACGGCGCGACGCGGACCCGATCCCGCCCTTCAGCCCGAAGCAGCTCATGCCGGCGCCGGCCCCCACCGCCCCCACCGCGAACTCCTCGGAGGCCGCGGCAATGGCAGCCTCGGCATGCGCGTCGGTGACCGCCATCGCCTGGATATCGTTCAAGTACCCATCGTTGCATTCCAGCACGACCGCGTTCACGGTGGAGGTCTGCCGCCCGATCTCCGGGTTGTCGCGCACCGCCCGCCGGATCAGGGCATCGACGCATGTACCCACGCCAAACGTGTTGGTCAGCAAAACCGGGGTTTCCAGCGTGCCCAGCTCGGCCACCTGTACCAGGCCCACGCTCTTGCCGAACCCGTTGAGCACCTGCACGGCCGCCAGCGGCCGGTCCTGGAACAGATCGCCCTCGTGCGGCAAGACGGCGGTGACGCCGGTGCGGACATCGCCCTCGATCAGCGTCGCGTGGCCGACCAGCACACCGGGCACGTCGGCGATGCTGTTCCGCCGGCCTGGCGGCAGGGAGCCGCATTCCAGCCCCAGTTCACGTGCGCGCATGGCACCCCCTGTCGTAGCGAGCAGGTTTCGCTCAGCGCGACGGCCGGAGCAAGGCCGAATGACCCGCCGCCGGGGCGGATCGCCTAAGGCGGAATTCGCCAGAAGGCGTGTATCACGCTCTCAAATAACGTGTATCATGCTCTCAAACAAAAGGCATTACACGTTGCAGTCGCCGGAGGCGGTGGCGAAAATCGGTGAAACTCATGGCCGGAATCGGCCACGGCAGCGAGGCACGGATCGCTCCGGACCGCCAGGGCGAGCGCTCGATACGCCGCAGCGATTCACTAGGTGCACGAAGCAGCTCCCAAACCGGTACGGGTGCGACTGCGACCTGATTGCTGGCACCATCCGGACCATGGATGAACGGCACCTGATTGATGGTCGCAACTTCCTGCGCCGTTGGCCGGGTGAGCAGCCGCCGCAGATCGAGCAGCGCTGATTCGGGGTCGATCTCCGCCGGCCAGGCGCCATCCAGCATCGCATCGAGCGCATCGAACTCCGCGATGCACGCACGCTCCGTGGCCTCCGCGAAGCGCACCCGCACCGAACCGCCCGGTTGTTGTTCCTGCCCGTGCACCGGTACCACGCGCGTTCCGTCCATCGCGTAATACAGCGTCGGACCATGCGGCGCCGACAGGAACAGCTCGAATATGGCGAAGCCGTCGAGCGCAACTTCCAGCATCGGCCTGGGGAACCCGAACGCGAACAGGTATCCCGCGGCATTGCCCGTATCCAGATCCGGCGAAAGCGCCTGCGGCAGCAACCCCAGATAGCACCCGGCCAGATCGGACCGCGAAAGGCCGGCAAGACGTGCCAGCCCCTTCTGGATGGAACCGCGCCAGCCCACATCGACGACCAGCCGCGGTCCGGGTTCAAGAAAGCCGGATTGCTCGAGATAGCCCATTGTCAGGGCTCGCCGCTCCCGCAACCGTTCCGCGATGTCGCGCCAGTGCTGTCCCAGGACCTGCCGCAATGGCTGCAGATGTCGCGTGGCATCCAGCTTTTCATCCGGACCGAGCCCGGCGTGCCCCAACATCGCGCGTGCGGTGTCCGCGTCGACGCCTAGCGCCCCCAGCACATGACCCAATGGTTGGCCGGTCAGGCGACGGCAGATCCCATGCACCAACTGATCCGGATCGTCGCTGAAAGCCGGCGCCACGATCGATTGGCGGGACACCTGGAGGTAGTTGAGCTCGAACGGCTCGTGTGAACGGGCCACAAGCCGACGACTGAGTGCCATCGGGATATGACCGTCACGGGCCAGGAAATAAATGCGCTTGATCCCCCGCCGTCGCGCTTCTGCCAGCACGAAAAGGCTGAACCCGATCATCAGCATCGTACAACACGAATGTAGCGCATTGGCCTGCGCTGCCGCGCCACGCAGCGGCCGTGAACGACGCTGGCTGTGCGCCAGACGCACCACGAAATGCTTCCCGCAAACCCCCTCGGCCTCGGGAGCCGAGCGTGGTCGTGGCAGGAAAACCGCCTTGATGCCATGTTCGCCCGCGCGGCTAATGTCGGAAACCGGGTCGTCGCCCAGGTGTACGATCTCCGACGGCTGAAATCCTGTGCGTTCGATCAGGCGCCCGAACAGCCTCCCAGAGAACTTGTTGCACCGTTCATCGGCCGAGCAGATCACCTGCGGTTCGGACCCGTACCCACAGCCGCTCAGCAGTCTGGCCACCCCCTCACCTGGCAAGGTCGTGTCCGACAGAAAGACCAGGCGCTGATCGTCTGCCAAGCTATTCAGCGCATCCCGAACCGGCTCGTTGGCGACGCAGACGCTGCTCTCAACCGACAGCTCCAGCCGCGCCATTGCCGCCGGGTCGGTCACCACGCTGCAGGTGGCAAGACGCTCATAAATCTCGATCAGTCGGATCTCATCGATCCCGTCGCCGGCGAGTGACTCGCGCAACGCACGTTCTGCCTCCACGCGGTATTCCCGAAACGCCTCCGGCAGACAGGACGTCAGGTCCAGCGCACGCGCGCGCGCGCCCGTTGCAAGATGCACGTCATGCGGGCGCGCCACGAGCCGCATCACCGCCGTGTCGAACACATCGCACGAAATCAGTCGATAGCCAGCCAGTTTCGATAGCAATAACTCAGGCGGAGTCGGCGCGAGCCGGAGCAGCGGCGCCTGCCCAGGCCGATTCCCACGGCGCCGGATATGCATTACAGCGTTCCTGGTTCGCTGTCGGCTGCCGATGCGGAATGCATTCGTTGGGTCAACCGGCGCAAATCACGCAGCAGCCGTTCGCGGCGCGGCAAGATCTCCCAGAACGGCACCAGATACGCGGCCAGCACGTTTGGATGCGGTTGCGGCTGATGCCCGCCGAGACCATAGGTCAGCTCCTCGCGACCGTGCGGGATGTACAGTGTGCCGAACATCCAGTCCCATAGCGCGAACATGCCGCCCATGTTCCGGTTCCAGTGCCGCGGTGCCGTGCTGTGATGGATCTGATGCATCGCCGGACTGATCAGCACGTGCTCCAGCCTCGGTCCCCAGGACAGCCAGATATGCGTGTGATGAAGCTGCGCCCCGGTCGCCCGGTAAAACGCAGCAATCAGGTTCAGGCCGAGAATCGTCATCACCTGCGGCTTCCCGACGCCCAGATACAGCGCCGGCGCCATCACCAGCGCGATGGTGACCGCCTTGAACGGTCCGGTGATCGCCAGCTCCACCGGATGCACGCGGACATTGGCGAACACCGTCAACGTTTCCGCCGAGTGATGCACCTTGTGGAAGGCCCACAGCCAGGAAATCCGGTGCGCCGCCAGATGGAACAGGTAATAGCCGAAATCATCGGCCAGAGCCATCAAGGCGGTGAATATCAGCAGCGTGGCTGTGTTCCACGGCAATAGATGCGGCGACCGGCCGAAGCCGGCGATCAGCAGGCCGATCAGCACACTGGTGACGAGTGCGGCATTGAAGCGCCAGAACAGATTGAACGAACCAGCAAGGAAATTGTTGACCAGTATGATCTGGCAATCGACCCACGTCGATCGGTGCAGAAACATCCGGCGCGGGAAACAGAACCGCAGAAATTCGCCGATACGCCGACCGCCGCCACGTTCCCGCACCACGAAGATCGCCGCAGCGATCAGCAGAGCATCAAGTAGTTCTGGCCAGTACGATCGGGTACGCAGCCGGTCAGTGGACTGGTAAGGAAATCCAGCATGGAATCACTGAACCAGACCAGCCAGTGGAACTGCCCAAGCTCGCTCTGCTGCACCAACGCCTTGATATGATCCACGTATGTCGCGATCATGGATCAGACACTACGCACCTGGAGCAACCATTGCAACTACTTAATTTTTCGACTTCAATCAGACAGCCAGGGCAGGTGATCAGTTTCTTGGATTGCACGCATCGCACCCAGGCGCTAAATGAGATACAACCGTCGCGGGTAACGCCGACGAGCCTGAATCCGGCGCTGCCCTTCATTTGGACAAATCCCAGTGCCCGAAATCCTAGGCAGGGCGCCACCGCGCAACGTAGGCGAGGCGATGATCCGTTTGGCCCAACCGAACCTTGGCGCAGACCTCGCTCGACGCAAGTAAGTATCCGGTGCATGAAACTTCTTCAAGCTCTTGTCGCCGTCGGGCCGGCACTGCTTCACACCCAGGCATACGCAACGTCCGCACCCGACCCGGAAAATCCGGTTGCAGAAAGTCAGGGTACAGTTATCACTGTGCCTTGGTATGGCATTGAGCACTTTAGCATAAGCAACGCCACAATCGTGTCGCGCTGGTCTGGGACTATCATGACCGTTATCGGCAACAATAACCGGATCATCGTGGGGAATGCTGGGAACCACGGCCACGGTCGCTACTCCATAGTGGGTAACAACAATTTCTTGAACACAGGGCCTTCGGGAGGGAATATCGATATAGTTGGCACCAACAATACGGTCCGGGCGCCCAATGCATTCGTTACCGAGCACAGCGGCGGCAACCATTATGTGACCATTGCACGCGGCGGCATCTGGGTGTGGCAGGACAATGCCGGCGGGGCTCAAGGCCAGTCGTTTACGGACACTGTCGATCTGATCAGTCCCCTGAACATACTCGGCTGCAGCGCCCACTGTGACCCCAGCACGGTTCTCACGTATACCCACAGCGGCCGAAGAGGCCTTCACCGGCTTGACAGCACACCCCCGATACCGGGAGCGAACGGACCAATCTTCTACTTCTTCGATTGCTCTGACCGAAATCTGGATTTAGCCGGGTTTCTGGCCAACTCTGCGATCTTGCACGGGCCAGCACCCGAAACCTGGCCGGCGAATCCGCCTCGCGCAACGGCGGGGCCGGGCTGGGGCATCACCATGCCTGACGATATCCAAATCGGGGCCTTCGGCCCGATGAATTTCACCGAAGGCGCGTCGGACGGCAACTTCACTTTCGTGCCGGGTGGGCCCTGGATCTTCGATGCCTGGGCTTACGCGCATAATCAGACGGTAAGCGCAACGGTGTGTGTGATCTCTGGTCTGATCAATGGTGCAAAATGCGCCGGCCCGGACCAGCATTTTACCGGCCCTCAGCAGGTGGTCAACGAAACGTTGACTGCAATCAAATACACCATACCGAGAGTAGCGACGACCGACACCTTCACAATGAAAGTAACCAACACTGGTGGCGGTTCGGCTTCAATGACAATGACGATGACGATCCGTCATGGAGGCGTGTGCCCCTGATGCCGCCTCACGGCAGCGCCAGCAGCAGAACCCCGATGCAGACTACGATCATCCCCACCAGTTGCACTGCCGTGACCGCCTCCCCAAAGTGGTAATGACCAATCAGCACGACCCCGATATACGAGAGCGCAGTGCACGGAAGCGCAACCGACAATGAAATGCGGCGAAGCGCAACGATGTACAGCAAAGCAGCGATGCCGTATAATGCCAGTCCAGCAATCGTACATGGGTCCGTCACTTGGTCAGCGACGCTACGGGCAGAAGCGCCCATTTTCAGCAATGTCTGTGCGCCGACAGCGGTACCAATCGAGAGCAAAAGAAGAGCCCAGGCCACTTCCTATACGCACCCCATCAAACCGCTCGACATCCCTACGGCGCCACGGCGGCGCTTGGCCCGACGGGAGCGGGCCGGTTGCGTGCGTATAAGTCCCAGCCTGGTATCGATCGGGCCAGTCCGTAATTGTGCCATGCGCTGACAAACACGGGATCGACATCATAGAAGTGTAACATGTCGAAGCCATCCGGTAGCGCCTGCTTGACGGTGCGCCGATCAACGGCGATGAAATCCGGATGATATCGCCGAATGTCCTCTACCAGCTCCTGGACTGCAAGTTGATGTAACGTAGCAGCTCGAGCCCGCTGATCAGCGTTCCCGTTGGCGAGTTTGACAATACCAGGAACCAGGATTTGGCTAGGCGCCCGCCCGGCCAGCCGCGCCCCGGTCATGCTGGGAAACCCCATCTGAAAGCCGGAAGTGAGCAGGAGAACCGATTTCCCCGCCGCCATTTGACCCAGGGTGCTGATTAGAGGTTCTCTATGAAACCGTGGGCGCGTTAACGCTGTCGTTTCCCGCCACGGCTCGAGAGCCACGAACCAAAGTTGTATAACCAAAGCGCCGAGCACCGCAACCAAGCGCCCCCACGACCGCCGCTCCACGACCGCCGCCCGCAATATCAAGAGCTGAAAAGCCAAAGCGCACCCGGCAATCTCGATAGTTGGCAGAAGCTGATACGGCCAGCCCTTCTTCTGGGCAACGCCCAGCACCAGGCATACCGCAGCAGCGAGGTACACAATGCGCAGGAATCGTCTGATTGCGGCTCCGAACGGCCCCAGCTCGGTGAGCAGAATGACCAGACTGAGGACGGTTACGGCATCTCGTGACGCCTGAGCCAAAGTGGACCACGCACGATCCCAGCCAAAATAGACTTGCCGCTGGATCGCCGCCTCAACCAAATATTCAGGGAATGCAAATAGGATAACTCCGCCATACAGCAGTGTAACCGCGACCATCACTGCAACCGGCGCGTCGATCGCCACCCGCCAGGTCCGATGCCGAACGACTCGAAACGCGAGCAGAATTGCGGTCACTAGAAGATAGAAGGGTTTGATCAGCACAGCGATCGACGCAAGCACGATCGCAACCCAGTCAGATGTTGACGAAGACCGACGACCTGCCTCGCGCGCAGCAAACCAGAACAGTCCGGGACAGAACAGGATGACGAATAAATGCTCCCGCTGTCCGAACTGGTAAGCGGGATGCAAACTGAGTATCGCTGCGTAGCACGCCAACGCGATCTGTGCGCCTGCTGGATCACCGGCAAATACCCAGCTGAGCGTCGGCATAACAAGCAACACCGATGCGGCGATCAGCAGACAGACAAACAAAGCGAAGACATAATAGGGCTCGACGTACATTAATCGGGCCAGAATCACCGGCGGAGCCATCAATAACATGATTAGTGGCGGATTCGGCTCCATAAAATCGGTTATGTAACGCCCGCCATCGAGCATCCGCGCCACGGCGATCAGATACCAATCCTCATCGTGGTTCGGAATTATCCAGTAGATGTGCATGGCAAACGTTGCCGCCAGCAACAAAACGATCAGGATCGCGACAAAGCGTGCCGCGGCGTCACCCGTGGCCCTCACCTCGGGCGCCACGACTGTTGGTCCTTCGGTCGCGGTGCTCACGACTGGAGCTCTTTCTGCAATGCCATGGAGCGCCCCATCGCCAGGGCGGACGGAGCAATTGAACATAGCACGTTGTCAATTCGCGCAATAACCTTCAACACGCTGTCGGGTAGCTCAAGGCTCCAGGTTTTTGCCGTTACTCCGCCAGAAAGCGGAAACATCAGGCACTCGGTAAACCGATCTCTCACGATGCGAAGGTCTGGAAACCGGCTGGCGAATCGCGGATCGCTGAACAGCAGACGGCTGATGGCGTTATTTCCCGACCAGGGATCCGAAGGATCGTTAGCTATCGATTCAGGGTCGAATATATCTACATCGAGCGACCAACCTTCGTGGTTCATCAGCCGCAGAGCCGCCAGCATCAGCACACTCGGATTCGGCTCATGCACAAGAATATATCCACCCGGCTTTAGACAGAACCGAACGGAGTCGAGGAAGCTTACCGGAGCCGCGAGGTGGTGAATGACGTTGACGCATATGAAGGCATCGACGCTCGCCGGCCTGAATGGTAGGCACAGCGCGTTGACGGTCGCAGCCGCCCAGGGATAGCTATGCACGTCGGTCACGAACAGAGTTCCGTTGCGGACGAAGAACGGCGTCAGCCCGGCACCGCAGCCCAGTTCGACCACAATGTCCTGAGCGTCGATAAACTCATTCATCCATTCGTAGCGCTGACGCAGCAGTGCTCGCAGGTTACGACTTCCACCCGCGATAAACTCCCCGCGTGCCCGCAGAACATCGCCCTCGCGAGCCATCCGGTTCCGGTTATGCGGCGGGAAAAAGTGACTCGGCAACAACACCATGCAAGGCTCAGACCTGTCGGAACCGACTAATTTGGTCGGAAGCGAGCTTCGCTGACACGACGAACTGCATCGCATCGATGGCGGGAATGACCGGTTTGGTGCTGCGAGCGTTCAATAGCATAAATGCCGCGATGGTGGCGAAGACAAGCGATTGCAGGAGAATGATCGCCAATGAGCCGAACACATTTGATGCCCAGCCGGGTATTGCCAAGTCTGTCAGGAACCGCTCCGCGATCACGGTCAACATCCCCAGCAAGGCGATCCCGCTTATCGCCAGCATCGCAAGCACCATTCGGACCAGGGCAACGTCCGCGTAAACGGATATGGCGCTCATTCCATGCAGGATAAGCGACATGAAATTCATTTTGGACTCACCGACCAGCCTCCGCCCGCGAATGGTGTCTACATTCGACACGGGAATTTTCGAGCGCAGGATGCTTGCGGCGAGATGATTCCAAGTTGATGGGCTGTGGACGACTGCACGAAGCAAGGGGGTCGGGATGTAGCAAAAATTTCCGAATCCGATGCGTGTGCCTGTCAGCGACCAAAAAGCCGACTTGTAGGCCCAGTAACAGAAGCGGAACAGCATCGGCTCGGATCTCTTGCTGCGCCGGGCGCAGATAATGTGGCCGGGCCGTTCCAGCGAAGCCTGCAGCAGCTTTGGGATATCCTCCGGTTGGTCCTCGCCGTCGCCATCCATGACAACAACCCCTGCGACATTGCACGCGCTCTCAGCGCCGACCAGTCCAACAGCGATGGCGCGTTGATGACCGAGATTGCATACCAGATCGAAAATCTCGATGTGGCGGAATCGGCTGCAACCCAGACCCTCCACGCTGCGTCGGTCGAAAGCGCCCCCGCCATCGTTTACGAGGATGACATGGAATTTCGTTTGCTCGAGTGTCGGACACTGATCGATCGCCATCAGTAACGCCACGACTGATGCCCAATCCTCGAATACAGGTATGACAAGAGCAAGTTCTCTTGAGGTCGTCTGGTCCATAGGTGCGGCCTGAATGCAGCTGCTGCGCCATCGCCGACCCCCAGGATAACCCTCGATCGACGCGATAGCGAAACACTCACGGCGCGCCACCCAGGTGGTCAAGCTACCGTATCTACACTATCGCGTTCCTCGGTTCATTGCCACATGTAAATCAACCGGGACCAACATTGGAAATGCCTTCCCTCGCGAGTTCTGCAACCCTGCGTAGTGAACGCCATCAGCGCGCGGAACCGGTTACGCGCCGTCGGTCGGCCGGCCGAATGCAGACGCACCGTCCGCCCCAGCGCCTGATTGCCCAGCAACGTGACGATGTGACGGCGCCGCCGCGGCATGAACCCCGCCATTGGCGATCGACGCATGCCAGTCGTCGGTCAGCCGGCGCAGCGCGCGGTTACCGAACGCCAGAAGCTGGAACAGGTTGAAGATCATCTCGCTATGCGACCACGCGTTCAGCACGCCCAGCATCATCGCAGCCGCCAGCAATCGATGCCGATTCGGAGGCAACGCCAGGCCGCCAACGATCCGCCATGCCAGCCGCGCGTCGGCGATGCTGTTCCGTTGGCCCGGCGGCAACGAGCCGCATGCCAGCCCCAGGCGCCACCGCCGGAGCAAGGCCGAGTGAACCGCCGCGGGACCTGCGCTGGAGCGTGATCGCTTGAGGCAGAATTCGTCAAAAAGCGTGAATCGCGCTCTCAAATGATAAATCCTGGAGCATGATCACTTCATCCCGAAGCGATGATGCTCTAGGACTGCGCCGCAGCAGCAATGCAGGAGCAGCCATGCGCGAGATTGGTCATTTCATCGGTGGGCGGATGGTAGCCGGCGACGGCCTTCGCCACGCCGACATCTTCAACCCGGCATCCGGCGAAGTTACCGCAAAAGTTGCTCTGGCCGGACCGGAGGAAGTCGATCGCGCCGTCCAGGCCGCCGCCAAGGCGTGGCCCGCCTGGGCCGCCACCCCGCCGCTGCGCCGCGCGCGCGTCATGTTCCGCCTGAAGGAGCTGCTGGAACGCGACCGCAAGAAATTGTCCGCCGCCATCACCGCCGAGCACGGCAAGGTGCTGTCCGACGCCGACGGGGAAGTGCAGCGCGGGCTGGAGGTGGTGGAGTTCGCCTGCGGCATTCCCCATCTGCTGAAAGGCGAGTTCACCGACGCGGTCGGCACCGGCATCGACGCCTGGTCCATCCGCCAGCCGCTCGGCGTTGTGGCAGGCATCACCCCGTTCAACTTCCCGCTGATGGTGCCGCTATGGATGATCCCGGTCGCGCTGGCCTGCGGCAACTGTTTCATCCTGAAGCCGTCGGAGAAGGACCCTTCCGCCAGCCTGCTGCTGGCCGAACTGCTGGCCGAGGCTGGCATTCCGGAAGGCGTGTTCAGCGTCGTGCAGGGTGCCCGTGAGGCGGTGGAAGCCATTCTGGCGCATCCCGGCATCGCCGCGGTCAGCTTCGTCGGCTCGACCGCGATCGCCGAAGCGATCTACCGGGGGGGCACCGCCCACGGCAAGCGCGTGCAGGCGCTGGGCGGGGCGAAGAACCACCTGGTGGTGATGCCTGACGCCGATCTGGACGATGCGGTCAACGCGCTGATGGGATCGGCATACGGCGCTGCGGGCGAACGCTGCATGGCGGTGTCCGTGGCGGTCGCCGTGGGTGGCATCGGCGACCGGCTGGTCGAAAAGCTGGAACCTCGCGTGCGGGCACTGAAGATCGGACCGGGCACCGACCCGGACGCCGAAATGGGTCCGCTGGTGACGGGCGCGCACCGCGACAAGGTGATGGGATATGTCGATACCGGTTTGAAGGAAGGCGCCAAGCTGGTCGTGGATGGCCGCGATCTGAAGTTGCAAGGCTACGAGAACGGGTTCTTCCTCGGCGGCTCCTTGTTCGATCGCGTGCAAACCGACATGCGCATCTACCAGGAAGAGATTTTCGGCCCCGTGCTTGGCGTGGTGCGCACGCCCGACCTGGCCGGCGCGGTGCGGATGGTGAACGAGCATCCATACGGCAACGGGGTCGCCATCTACACGGCCGATGGCGGTGCAGCGCGCGACTTCGCGAATGCGATCGAGATCGGCATGGTCGGCGTGAACATCCCGATTCCCGTGCCGATGGCATTCCATAGTTTCGGCGGCTGGAAGCAGTCGCTGTTCGGCGATCACCACGTGTACGGCCCGGAGGGCGTGCGGTTCTACACTCGCTACAAGGCGATCACGCAGCGCTGGCCGGGCGGGAACCGGCGCGGGGCCGAATATGTCATGCCGACGCTGGGACGCTGAACGGCTCGTCGGTCTCGTCGGCGGCCGATTTCGCCAGTTCCGCGTCGTTCAGGTAGTCCGGCATGGCATACGCGGTCAGCCGGGGGATATCGCGCAGCCGCACGCGCGCGCCATGCGTTTCCACCCCCAGGTCTCGCAGCGCGGCGAAGGCGCGCGAGAGATTTTCCTGCCGGCAACCCAGCCTCGCCGCCAGCAATCCTTTCTCGAACGGCAGCCGGAATTCAGCTTCGGGGCCCTTCAGCTCGGGCACCAAGGCCAGCAAATAGGCCCCCAGCCGCTGCGCCGTGGTGCGTACCTTCAGATCGCGGATCTGCCGCACCAGATTGCGGAAATCCACCGACATGGAGCACAGCAGCGCCAATGCCAGGTCCGGTTCACGCTCGACGAAGGCGCGGAGCGGCGCGGCCTGGATCGCCAGCAAGCGTGCCCGCTGCACCACGTGCGCCGATTGCAGGTAGGGCAGCGACGACATCACCGATGCCAGCACGAAATCCTGCCCCGGCTGCAACACCTCCACGACCGCGGTGGATCCGTCCGGGGCGGTCGTGCTCAGCGCAACCTGTCCGCCCAACAGGTAATACAACGTATCGGGGATGTCGCCCTGACGGCAGAGCCGGTCGCCATGCACGGCCGTAAGCACATCGCTTATCAATCTGATCTGCTCCAGCAGCCGAGTGTTCAACTGATCAAAGATCGGAACCTCTCGCAGCGTCTCTAGTGCCGGACGCATCAATCACCCCCGCTGTCAACCGCCCGCGCGGTTCGCGCGCAAGAAGATCATTGCGCTCCTTCTCGAAAACCGCAAATGCGGTGTGAACTGAAATCCGGTTCATGGAGTGGATGGCATGAAAGCGATTGTCTGCCAGGCATTTGGCGGTCCCGAGGTATTGGCGCTGCGGAACCTTCCGGACCCGCCTCCACCCGGGCCAGGCGAGATACTGGTGCGAATCGCCGCCCGCGGCGTGCAGTACGTAGACGTCCTGCAACTTGCCGGGACGTATCAGGTACGCCCCGAACCGCCGTTCATTCCCGGCAGCGAGGCCGCGGGCGAGGTCGTGGCGGTCGGACCCGGCGTGACCCGCTTCAAGTCCGGCGACATGGTCATGAGCCGGCATCGCACCGGCGCTTTCGCCACGCTGGCGATCGCGCAGGAAGACGCATGTGACCCGGTTCCGCCCGGGCTGGACCTGGAGTCGGCGGCGGTGCTGCGATCCGGTCACGGCACTGCGTACCACGCATTGCTGCAACGTGGGCGTCTGCGCGCGGGGGAATGGGTGCTGGTGCATGGCGCAGCCGGCGGCATCGGCATTGCCGCCATCCAGATCGCCCGCCTTTCCGGCGCGCGGGTGATCGCCACCGCGAGCAGCGACGCCAAGCGGGCCGCCTGCATGGAGGAAGGCGCCGAGCATGCGCTGGATTACCGCGCGGGGTTCGTCGATCGGGTGAAGGAACTCACCTCGGGCCGCGGCGTGGATATCGTCTATGACCCGATCGGCGCGGCCGTGACGGAGGAATCGCTGCGGTGCCTGGCCTATGGCGGCCGTCTGCTGATCTTGGGTTTTTTGGGCGGTGGGCCCGCCAGCCTCCGCAGCAACTACCTGCTGATCAAGGCCATCGAGGCGATCGGCGTTTACATGGGCGGTTTCCAGGGGAACCAGCCGGATCTGTTCACCTCCAACACGCAAGCGATTCTCGCGCTGGCGGCCGAGGGAAAGATCCGGCCGCGCATTTCCCACCGGTTTCCGCTGGAGCGGGCCGCCGAGGCAATTCAGGCGGTGATGGACCGGGCGGTCATCGGCAAGGCTGTGCTGATCGGCTAACAACCGCGTGTTGGTCCCGGTCAACTCTGCGACGCCGAGCGCAATCCGGCATTGCAGGTAACATGTTGTCGCTTGCCTGTTACAGAGCCCTCCTATCTTGCAGTGCACAACAGGGTCGCGGACCGGCAGGGAAACCAGCACATGAATAAGTTGCGATTATCGGTGTTCGCCGTGGTGCTGGCTGCTGCTGCAGGCGGCGGATGGATGCTGAGCAGTCGTCACGCTGCCCAGGGCGCCGCGCCCGCTTCGCCCCCACCGCCAGTGCCCGTCACCGCCGGTTCGGCCACCGCGCAGAATGTGCCGATCTTCGCCCAAGGGCTCGGTACCGTTCAGACCATCAACACGGTGAATGTGAAAACGCGGGTGGATGGACAGGTGATGAAGGTCTTTTTCACGCAGGGGCAGGAGGTGAAAGAAGGCGACCCGCTGTTCCTGATCGATCCGCGTCCGTTCCAGGCCGCGCTCGATCAGGCGCAGGCCAACCAGCAGAAGGACCAGGCGCAGCTTCAGGGCGCGCAGCTCGACCTTGACCGCTATGGCAAGCTGGTCGGCAGCGGCTTTCAGACGCGGCAAAGCTACGACGACCAGAAGGCGACGGTCGGGCAGCTCCAGGGCGCGGTGAAGGCCGATGCGGCAGCGATCGAGACGGCCGAGCTCAACCTGCAATATGCCGCCGTCCGCGCGCCGATCAGCGGACGCACCGGCCAGCTCATGGTCGATCAGGGGAATTTCGTTCAGGCCGCGTCTGGCACCACGCTGGTCAGCATCACGCAGATCAAGCCGATCTATGTGAATTTCACCCTGCCGCAGAATCTGGTGGACCAGATCCGCACCGCGCAGGCCAAGGCGCCGCTGGCCGTGCAAGCCTATGACGGCAGCTCGCAGAAGCTGCTCGCCACCGGGCAGCTAAGTTTCATTGACAACCACGTGGACACCACCACCGGCACGATCGCGCTGGAAGGCACCTTTGCCAACGCTGACGAACAGCTTTGGCCCGGCGAGTTCGTCACGGTCCGGCTGATCCTCGGCACCCGGCCCAATGCGGTTACCGTGCCGGTTGCAACGGTAATGACGGGGGCCAGCGGTTTCTACGCCTATGTCATCAAGCCGGACAGCACGGTGGAACGGCGTACCGTGACAGTTGCCGCGCGGCAGGACGGTATTGCGGTGATCGCCAAGGGTCTGAACGCGGGCGAAAAGGTGGTGGTCGGCGGCCAGTACCGGCTGACCAACAACACGCGAGTGAAAATCGACACCACGCCAGCGGCGCAGGCGAGCTGACCGGCATGAATATCTCTGAAACCTTCATCCGGCGGCCGATCGCGACCGCCCTGCTGATGGCCGGCCTGTTCGTATTCGGCATCGCCAGTTTCATGCTGCTGCCGGTCTCTGCGCTGCCGAACGTCGATTTCCCCACCATCTCGGTAACCGCGCAGTTGCCGGGTGCCAATCCGGACACCATGGCATCATCGGTGGCGACCCCGCTGGAGCAGCAGTTCGCGTCGATTCCCGGCCTGGCGCAGATGACCTCGACCAGCGGGCTTGGCACCACCACGATTACCTTGCAGTTCGAGCTCGACCGCGACATCGACGGCGCGGCCGGCGACGTGCAGGCGGCGATCAACGCCGCCAGCGGTCTGCTGCCGAAAGACCTGCCAAGTCCGCCCACATACAGAAAAACCAATCCGGCCGACCGGCCGGTGCTGATCTATGGCGTCTGGTCAGACGCGATGCCGATCCAGAATATCGACCAGTACGCCTACAACGTGCTGGCCGAATCGCTGTCGCGCGTCAGCGGCGTATCGCAGGTGCTGATCGCCGGACAGCAGACGCCGGCGACGCACGTGCAGGTCAATCCGGATGCACTGGCTTCACGCCGCATCGGGCTGGAGGATGTGCGCACTGCCCTGGTCAACGCCACCACGGACCAGCCGAAGGGCAATCTGGAAGGCAAGTCGCAGGAATTCGCCATCGACACCAACGACCAGTTGTTCAATGCCAACGCATTCCGCCACATCATCGTAGCCTACCGTAACGGCGCGCCGGTGCAGGTGCAGGACATCGGCGATGTCATAAACTCCTCGCAATATGCGCGTACCGGCGCCTGGTTCGACCAGCACCGCGCCGAGCTGTTGCTGATCGAACGCGAGCCCGGCGCCAACACCATCCAGGTGGTGGACCAGATCAAGGCGCTGATGCCGCAGCTTGAAGCGTCCATCCCACCCTCGGTCCATGTGGACATGGTGTCGGACCGCTCACTCACGATCCGCGCCTCGGTGGGCGACGTGGAGCGTACGCTGTCGATCACCGTCGCGCTGGTGGTGCTGGTCATCTTTCTGTTCCTGCGCAAGGCGTGGGCCACCATAATTCCCAGCGTGACGGTGCCGCTGGCGCTGGTGATGACCGCCGGCATCATGTACATGCTCGGCTACAGCCTGGACAACTTGTCGCTGATGGCGCTCACCATCGCGGTCGGTTTCGTGGTGGACGACGCGATCGTGATGATCGAAAATATCGTCCGCTACATCGAAGAAGGCGAGCGGCCGTTCCAGGCGGCACTGAAGGGCGCCGGGCAGATCGGCTTCACCATCGTTTCAATCACCTTCTCGCTGATCGCCGTGTTCATCCCGCTGCTGTTCATGTCCGGCATCATCGGCCGGCTGTTCCGGGAATTTGCCGTCACCGTCAGCATTGCGGTGGTGGCATCCGCGTTCATTGCGCTTACGCTGACGCCGATGATGTGTTCGCGGTTCCTTACGCGCGAATCGGATCAGCCAAAAAATCGCTTCAACCGTGTGGCCGAGGGATTCTTCGAGCGGCTGATCCGCGGCTACGATCGCGGGCTGCAGTGGGTGTTCCGGCACCAGCCGCTGATGCTGGCCGCGACGCTCGGGCTGATCGTGCTGACCGGGTTCCTCTATATCCAGATCCCCAAGGGCTTCATTCCCGAGCAGGACACCGGGTTCATCTTCGGGCAGGCCCAGGCGCGGCAGGACACGTCGTTCGCTGCGATGTCCGCAACCGAACAGCAGCTCGCGTCCATCATCAAGAAGGATCCGGCGGTGCAGGCGGTGGTGGGGTTTGCCGGCGCCACCGGCGGCAACGCCAGCGAAAACACCGCGCGGATGTTCATCCAGCTCAAGCCGTTCGGCCAGCGTGATTCGGTGGACAAAGTGATGGCCCGGCTGCGGCCGAAAGTGGCGCAGGTGGAGGGGGTGAAATTCTACATGCAGCCCGGCCAGGATGTGACGGTCGGTGGCCGGCTGGAGCAGGCCCAGTATCAATACACGCTCACTGATACCAACGCCGCGGAGCTGAACCATTGGGCGCCGATCCTGCTGCAGAAGATGCAGGGGATGAAGGAGTTGACCGACGCTGCCTCCGACCAGCAGATCGCTTCGCCGCATATCGCCGTGACCATCGATCGCAATGCGGCGTCCCGCCTGGGCCTGTCGCTGGGGCTGATCGACCAGACGCTGGACGATGCATTCGGCCAGGAACAGGTCACCACGGTCTATACCGACACGTCGCAGTACAAGGTCATACTGGAGGTGCAGCCGCAGTTCCAGGCGGACCCGTCGGCGCTGGCGCACATCTATGTTGCGAGTGCGTCCGGAGCCCAGGTGCCGCTTTCGACCATTGCGCATGAAACCACCAAGGTGGAACCGCTGACGGTCAACCATCAGGGTGTGTTCCCGGCGGTAACGCTGTCGTTCAACCTGTCGCCGGGCACCTCGATCGGGCAGGCGGTGGATGCGATCGACAAAACCGAGACGCAGCTTCGCATCCCGCAGACATTGCAGGGTTCGTTCCAGGGCACTGCGCAGGCATTCCAGTCGTCGCTGTCTTCGACGCCGCTGCTGGTCGCTGCCGCGATCCTGGTCGTGTACATCGTTCTGGGGATGCTCTACGAGAGCTTCATTCATCCGATCACGATCTTGTCCGCGCTGCCCTCCGCTGGGGTCGGTGCGCTGCTGATGCTGATGATCTGTGGCTACGATCTGAGCCTGGTGGCGCTGATCGGCATCATCCTGCTGATCGGCATCGTCAAGAAGAACGCCATCATGATGATCGATTTCGCCCTGGTGGCGGAACGCGATGAGGGCAAAAGCCCGCTGGACGCCATCCATGAAGCGTGCCTGTTGCGTTTCCGCCCGATCATGATGACCACGATGTGCGCGCTGTTCGGCGGCCTGCCGCTGGCGTTGAGTTCAGGCGCCGGATCGGAGCTGCGCCGCCCGCTGGGGATTGCGATCGTCGGCGGATTGCTGGTTTCGCAATGCCTCACGCTTTACACGACGCCGGTGATTTACCTGTACCTCGATCGGCTTGCGCACCGGCTCGGCCGCCGTCATCCGCGGCTGCTGCCGGCACCGCAGCCGGCCGAAGGGGTGCGGCGCTGACAACTCTCGTTCAGGAATTATCAACATCATGGCGCCACGCTGGCGCCATGATCTCACCGGGCTCACTCTCCGCGTTCAGCACCGTCCCAGGTCTCGGCAATGTCCAGCCGGCCGCGGCGCTGCGTCCGTTCGGGCGTGCGGATCAACCGTCATCCGCGACCCAGGTGGCGCCGCAAAGCAGCGGCACTGGCCAGCCAGACGGCGGATCCTCACCATCCCGGACGTTGCCGCGTGGTTCGTTACTCGACCTTACCGTCTGACCGTCAGGGTGTCTGACCGTCAGGGTTGATCGGCCGGGCAGGACGCGTCACGCTGGCTTTCATGCCAGAGTTCATCCGCCGCATTCCGGATGGCGACAACAGGGAGCGGCTGATCTGCCCCGACTGCGGCCACATCGCTTATGAAAACCCGAAAGTCGTAGTCGGGACGGTGGTGGTCGCGGATGGCGCCGTCCTGATGTGCCGCCGCGCCATCGAGCCGCGCAAGGGGTTCTGGACACTTCCCGCTGGCTACCTGGAGCATGGGGAAACGCTCGAGGAAGGCGCTATCCGGGAAGCGCGCGAAGAGGCGGAAGCTGAGATCGCGCTCGACGGCATCCTGGCGGTGTTCAGCGTCAGTCGGATCGGTCAGGTGCAGGTCATGTTTCGCGGTCGGTTTTTGCCCGGTGATGCACCACCGCGCTTCTCTCCAGGCATTGAAAGCCTGGAGGTCGCCCTGTTCCCCTGGGCCCAGGTTCCCTGGCCTGAAATCGCTTTCCCGACGGTGCGCTGGGCGCTCGATGCGTGGCATGCGGTCGGCCTCGCGCCGCTCGGCCGCCCCGCCGGCAACCCGCCGGAGGATCTGCGCGGCGTCCAGCGCATCTCTTCCCGCTCCGCCTGACTGCGAATCGCGACCACAGGAACCAGCGTCGCTGCCACTATTGCGTCGCTGCCACTCCTGTTCACAGCTTTGTGACACGCCTGCCCGCGCCAGATGCTGCCCTGCCGCCCGCTGCACGGCATGATGGCGGAATGGCTGTCCAGCCTGTCTCAGTTCCAGCAACGCAGAGCGAATAACCGACCGGTGACCCGATGCGGCTGACCACGCGTCTGACGCTGCTCATGCTGCTGTGCATGGCGCCGATGATGGCCGCGCTGATCTACACCCAGATCGTTCTGCGCGAGCGGCGCAGCACCGATGTGGAAGCCCTGGCGATGCGCCAGGCGGAATTGGCCAACGCGGATCTCGACAGCATCCTGGAAGGGGGGCGGCAGCTTTTGCTTGCCACTGCCGAATCGTCGGTGGTCGTCGGGATGGGGCCAGACTGCAACGCGCGGCTTGCGCGTCTTGCGGCTAACTTGGCAGCCTACCAGTTCCTCGCCGTCGTCGATGCGAACGGCCTGATCGGCTGCGCATCGACACCGGCGCTGCTCAATCGGCCAGCGGCCGCCTGGCTGACCAACTTGGCGCCAGCAGGCTTCAGCCCGGGTCTTTACGCGACTCAGCCTGGCATCGCCGCGCCATTCCTGCCGCTGGGTCTGCGGTTCACGCCCGCTGGCCCGGCCGGTGACGCGGGATCGAGAACAATCATTGCAGCGCTGAACCTGGACTGGCTCGGCCGCCACCTGGAGCAGGTGGAATTGGGGCGCGCCGGGGAGTTCCGGCACAGCCGCGTGACCGCGCTCGACAGGGCCGGTACGGTGATCGCCCGCTATCCAGACCCAGGCGAATGGCTGGGCAAGCCCGGTCCTGACGGAATGCGCGCCCTGGTGAACCGGCCGGCGATGGGGGTCGCTCGCCTCGGCCGGCCGGGCGGACCGCAATACATTGCCGGATACGTGCCCGATGCGCCGGCGCCAGCCGGCATCACGATTGTCGCAGCCCTGGTCCCGTCCGACTTGCTGGGTGAGATCGATCGTCTGGCGATCCCCGAAGCGGTGCTGATTGCGCTCTCGACCCTGCTCGCCGCGGCAGCCGGGGCGCTGTACGCGCGGCACGTCATCCTGCGGCCGATCGGGGCACTGCTGACGGCGACGGCGCGCTGGAGGCGAGGCGATCTTACCGCGCGAGCCAATCTCGCCGAGGCCGGCGAGTTCGGCGCCCTGTCGAAATCCATCGACGCGATGGCAGAGACGCTTGAGCTACGGGAGCAGGAAAGCCAGCAACACGCAGAAACGCTGGAAACCCGCGTGGCGGAGCGGACGCGGGAACTGTCCGACAGCAACAACCGGCTGCAGGTGGAGATCGCGGAGCGCGCACGCAGCCAGGTCGCTTTGCAGGAGGGACAGAAGTTGCAGGCGGTGGGTCAACTCGCCGGCGGGGTCGCCCACGATTTCAATAATCTTTTGGCAACGGTGCTGGGCAGCCTGGAACTGATCCAGCATCGCATCACGACGGAGAATGTGGACCGCGAGCGGATCAACACGCTGGTGAACCGGGCCTCCGACGCGGTGCAGCGGGGGGCGCGGCTCACCTCTCGCCTGCTGGCCTTCTCGCGTCGCCAGCGGCTTGAACCGCGACCTGCCGACCTCAATCAGGTCGTCAACGAACTGCTCAGCCTTGCCGGCAGCACAATCGGGCGCCGGGTAAGAACCCGCACCGAGCTGGCTGTACAGCTTTGGCCCGCACTGGCCGATCCCGGGCAGGTGGAGGCCGCGCTGCTCAATCTCTGCCTGAACGCGCGCGATGCAATGGCGGAGGGCGGCGAGCTGGTGATCCGCACCTCCAACGAATTGCTCACAGCAGCCGCGGACGATGGTCTGGCGCCGGGACGGTATGTGTGCGTCACCGTGATCGATACCGGCGTCGGCATGACACCCGAGGTGCTGCGACGTGCGGTTGATCCGTTCTTCACCACGAAAGGTCCCGGCTACTCCGGGCTGGGGCTGAGCCAGGCTTACGGACT
>DATDIC010000016.1:0-4515 GCA_036521275.1 Acetobacteraceae bacterium | reverse complement strand
CGGTCATGCAGCAGATCGCGCAGGATGGCGTATCGGCCACCGACATCCAGCTTCGCGCTGGCGTGGACGACGCGATCACCCGGCCACAAATCCGCGTCTATGTCCGTTGATCACCATTCAGCCTGCCGGCCAAAAGCCGGGATCCGGCGACACCCCGCTCGATCGCGACCTCGGCGTAAATGCCCGCCTGACCTAGCGCGGATACCGTTTTCGCGGGCATGACGGATCGAGCGTCCTCATCCGCGCCGGTTCGTATCAGGTCACCAGGTTCGTCGCACCCAGCAATTGCCGCAGCCGGCTGGCCCCGGCGGCGCCCTTCAACGCCTCCCGCCAGCTCGCCTCCGCGACCCGCTGATGCGCGGCAATCGCCTCGTCCGCTCCGGTAATCATCGCGACCCCGGTCTGCGCGGTGGACTGGGCATCGGGGCGGAACGGATTGATCGCCAGGCTGACGCGATCGCGCGCCCGCAGCACCATGAAGTGCGAGCTCGGCTCCGGGCCGGTCAACAGCCCGAATTGCAGCCCCATCGGCTCGGCCTCCATCAGGGCCGCCATGTTCTCGACCTCGGTTTCGGCCACCTGGCGGCACATCCGCCGCACCCGTTCAGAGACTGCAAGCCCCGACGCGATCCCGGTTTCCAGCATCCGGCGCACGGAGTTGACCGGGACGATGCAGATGATCCCCGGCCGCCGCATCGAGTACATGCGCTTGCGGGCGGCGAGTATGCCCAGCACCTGGTCGCCTTGCGTACGCACAACCGCACGGTCTCCGGCGCCCTGCGCGGCGGATTCGCCATACGCTTCGGCCAGCGCCGCGTCGTATGTGTCCGATGTGGTCAGGTAACAGACCGGACCGAACACCTGAAGGACCTGATCGGCGGTTTCTTCGATCTGGCGCAGCCGCTCAAAATAAGCGATAGGTCTGTTATAATATTCGACCCCAATACCCAGCAACGAAAGCGGTGAGATCTTCAGCAGTTCCGCCAGCCGCTTGACCGTATCGAGCTTGATGACCTCGCCTTTTTCATAGCGATACAGCGCCGCGCGAGACACGCCTAGCCGCGCCGCGATCTCCTCCGCCCGCAGGCCGGATTCAAGCCTGTAGGCCCGGAGCTGCTGCCCGATCTCCGTGAACCGCATAGACATCGAAATTACCCCGCCCCACCCCGAGTCGCGAGAACGCGAATTCTCTCACGATTCGGTGATAGCGTGAACGTAAAGGGTAGAGCGGCCGAAAATCAACCTTTTCTCGACGCCGGCCGGCCGGCGCTTTATTTTTTGTCGCGCAGAGAAAATCCCGCCAGCCCCTCGATCGCCTGCACCAGTGCGGAATGGTCCAGGTCGGCCCCGCCATGTGCCGCGCAGGACGCAAACATCTGCTGCGCCACCGCCGTGTTCGGCAACGAAAGCTCCAGCTCCCGCGCCGCCGACAGTGCCAAATTCAGGTCCTTCTGGTGCAGCCGGATGCGGAACCCAGGGTTGAACGCGCCATTCAGCATCCGCTCCCCATGCACCTCCAGGATCCGCGAGGAGGCGAAGCCGCCCATCAGTGCCGCCCGTACCTTGGCCGGGTCCGCCCCTGCCTTCGCCGCGAACACCAGCGCCTCCGACACCGCCTGTATATTCAGTGCGACGATGATCTGGTTCGCCACCTTGCAGGTCTGCCCGTCGCCGTTCTCCGCCCCGACATGCGTGATGTTCTTGCCCATCGCCTCGAACAGCGGCTTCGCCCGGGCAAACGCGGCATCCGGCCCGCCCACCATGATGGTCAGTGTCGCCTGTTTCGCCCCCACCTCGCCGCCGGACACTGGCGCGTCCAGATAATCGCAGCCTTTGCCATTGATCTTCTTGGCAAACTCCTTGGTCGCAATCGGGCTGATCGACGACATGTCGATCACCAGCGTGCCGCGCTTCAGCGCCTCCGCCGCGCCCCCGTCGCCGAACAGCACCTGCTCCACGTCGGGTGTGTCCGGCACCATCAGGATCAGCACCTCGGCCTTCGCCGCCACCGCCCGGTTATCCGCCACCACCTCGGCCACCGACCGAACCTCGTCCGTCAGGCTCTTGCGTTCCGGGACCACCAGCTCGTGCCCGGCCTTCTTCAGATTGAGCGCCATCGGACGCCCCATGATGCCCAGGCCGATGAATCCGATCTTCATGTGTTTTGTCCCCTGTTCATGCACTCGATGGCGGGCACGGTTGCAAACGACCGCGTCACTGCGTCATTCCCGCGGTCACTGCGTCATTCCCGCGGTCACTGCGTCATTCCCGCGAAAGCGGGAATCCACGGCCGGTGGATTTCCGCTTTCGCGGGAATGACGAGAGGACGCGGAATGACGGCTTTCGCGCGCCCTAATCGCTATCCCGCCAGCCGCTTCAGCCAGCTCAACCCCGCATCGGTCTCCCCCGCCGGGCGATACTCGCATCCCACCCACCCGCGATACCCCAGCTCATCCATCCGCCGGAACACGTACTCCCACCCGATCTCCCCCGTGCCCGGCTCGTTGCGCGCCGGCACGTCGGCAATCTGCATGTGCGCGATCACCGGCATATGCAGCTCCATCCGCTTGGTGATGTCGCCCTCGGTCACCTGCACATGGTACACATCGAACTGCAGCCCCAGCCGGTCGCGCCCGATCGCCTCCACGAAGCCCGCGCCCTGCGCCTGCGTATTCAGAAAATATCCCGGCATGTCGCGATGGTTGATCGGCTCGATCACCACCTTCACGCCCGCCCGGTGCGCCTGCTCCGCCGCCCAGGCCAGGTTCGCCGCATACACCCCGCCCGCCGTCACCGCCGAAACCCCGGACGGCACGATCCCCGCCATGCAGTGCACCAGCTTGCAGCCTAGCGCCTCCGCGTACTCCACCGCCCGCTTCACCCCCTCGCGGAACTCCCCCTGCCGCCCCGGCAGGCTCGCCAGCCCGCGCTCGCCCTTCGCCCAATCCCCCGGCGGCATGTTGAACAGCGCCTGCGTCAGCCCGTTCGCATCCAGCCGGCGGCGAATGTCAGCCGCCGGAAACTCATACGGAAACAGGAACTCCACCCCCTTGAACCCGGCCCGTCCCGCGGCGTCGAACCGGTCGAGGAACGGCTTTTCGTTGAACATCATCGACAGGTTGGCGGCAAAACGTGGCATGACGACCCTCTCCCGCTCAGCGGCGCCGAAGAGTAGAAGCGCGCCGGAGCCTTGAAAAGCCGGGGACTGTTCCCGCGCTGCGATCGGGTTCGAGGGGGGAGTCATTTCCGAACGCGTTCTTCTCGGGGTGTTGCTTGGCGGGCTCGCGGTCGGCTGCCTTCTGGTCCTCTACCCGTTCTTCTCAGCGCTCCTCTGGGCCGCCATCCTCGCCTTCACCACCTGGCCGGTGTTCGAGTGGCTGCATGTCCGCCTGCGCCTGCGCCGATCCGCCGCCGCGCTGCTCATGGTGCTGCTCACCGCGATCGTCCTCGTGCTGCCGCTCGGGCTCGCCGCGCCCGAGAGCGCCGGGGACGTGATGCACCTGCGGCACAGCATCGAGGTCGCGCTGCACGAAGGCCTGCCCGCCTCGCCCGTCTGGCTGCATGGCTTCCCCATCATCGGACCCAGCCTTGCCGAATTGTGGGACCGCTGGGCCGCCGATCTCAGCGAGGCCGTGTCGGCCCTGCGCCCCTATCTCGGCATCGTCCTGGAAGGGTTGCTGCATCTGCTGCTCGGCATTGCCAGCGGCGTGCTGATGTTCGTCCTGGCGCTGTTCATCGCCTTTTTCTTCTACCTGTATGGCGAACCGATCGCCGAGCGGATGCGGACGATCCTGCTGCGCATCGCCGGCCCGCGTGGCGACCGGGTGCTGACGATGATCGGCCTGACCGTGCGTGGCGTGGTGTTCGGGCTGCTCGGGACGGCAATCCTGCAAGGCGTCCTGGTCGGCATCGGACTGGAGCTTGCAGGCGTGCCCCGGCCGGTGCTGCTGGGCGCTCTCGCCGGGTTCATTTCGGTATTCCCGGTCGGCGCCCCGGTGGTTTGGGTGCCTGCCACCCTGTGGCTGATCTCCACCGACCATCTCGGGCACGGCGTGTTCCTGGCGGCCTGGGGCCTTATCTGCGTGTCCGGTCTGGACAGCATCGTCCGGCCCTGGCTGATCTCCCGCGGCTCGGAGCTGCCGTTCCTGCTCACCGTCCTCGGCGTGCTGGGCGGCGCCGTGGCCTTCGGTTTGCTCGGCATCTTCCTGGGGCCCGTGCTGCTCGGGGTCGGCTACACCCTCGCCAACGAATGGGCCGGCGAGCCACTGCCCGTACTCACCCGAAAGGACGCCCCCGGCATGAAGACCCCCGGGATTAATACCAAACAGCATCGAGTGTGACCCATGTTCGTCATCCCGCGGTCCACGTTCGTCATTCCCGCGAAAGCGGGAATCCAACCCAACCCCCGGATTTTCGCGGATTTTCGCCTGGATGCCCGCTTTCGCGGGCATGAGTGCGTCCGCAAGGACGCTTTGTCTGCACGGTGCAAGTCCGTGCCTGGGCTGGTCGCAGGTC
>DATDIC010000015.1:0-2036 GCA_036521275.1 Acetobacteraceae bacterium | reverse complement strand
TGCCCAGCTCGTAGTCGCGGCCCTGGCGGCGTAGCCAGCGCAGCTGCACCAACCGCTCGAGCAGACGATGCGCCGACGAGCGCGGCAGGCCGGTGCGGCGCACGACCTGAGCGAGCGATAGCCGGCCGGGCCCGTCGAAGGCGTCCAGGACCAGCGACACGCGATCGATGACGGCGCTCGGGGTACAGGCTTCGGCCTGGGCTGTCATGGTTGCTCCCTACGCCGGATATTTCGATTAGGTATATGCCTATTCATATCATAGTGTGGTGTCGCTCACAACCATGTGCGCAAGCGCCAAAAGGCCCTCATTTCCGCAGGAAATGAGGGCCTTGGTGGTTGTCGCGCGGGTCAGGCGGTGGCGGCGGATCGGCCGGCGCGGCGGCCGTAGAAGCTGCCGTCACCCAGCGAGATGCCGCTGGCGTACCCCCAGGCGGCGAGCCCGGCGGTGGCTCGGCCGGCCGCGAACAGGCCCGCGATCGGGTCGCCGCTGACGTGCAGCACCTCGGCGGCCAGCGTCGTGTGCAGGCCGCCGAGCGTGAAACCGCCGGTGTTACCGCGTAGGTCGATCGCGCCCACTGGCGTGCCGATCGGGCGCAGCCACTCCGGCTTTTTGTGCAGCAGCGGATCTTCACCCCGCGCGGCGCCGTCGTTGTAGGCCGCCACGGTCGCCTGCAGCGAGCCGGTCGGCAGACCGATCTCGGTTTCCAGTTCGGCCACGCTCTCGCAGACCCAGGTAGGCGGCCGCAGCAGGAAAGGCGTCGCGGATCGCGCCGCCATCGCCTGCTCGTGCGCCGCGGCGTCGAGCACCAAAAACGCGGTGTCGTCCTGCTGGTAAAGCGTCAGCTGACCGATGCGCCCCGGATAGGTGTCCTCGGCCACGTAGCGCTGGCCGCGGCCGTTGACCAGGATGCCGCGCACCACCAGCTGCGGGTCGACCATGAACGCCACTTCGGTGGCGTCCATGTGCGCCAGGTCGGCGCCCAGTGCCTGCGCCATCTGGATCGCAATCCCGTCATGCTCTTCGACAGAGGCAGCCGGCCGGCCCGCGATCCGCGGCGCATAGCGCGCCACCATCGACTCGTTGTAGGCGAAGCTGCCGGTGGCCAACACCACCCCGCGCCGCGCATGCACAGCGAGCGCATTCCCGTACTGGCGGGCGATGATTCCGACCACCCGGCCGTCGCTTTCGACGACCAGCCGCTGCGCCCGGGTATCCACGATGCTCTGCACACCCAGCGCGGCGGCGGTGTCAACCAACGGCTTCATCAGCATGTAGCCGCCGCCCTTTTCGCCGGTTCGCTTGTCCTTCATCTGCGGAACATGGCCGCGCGGCGCCGGCGTGGCGATCCCGTTGTACGGGAAGGCATTCTCGCCGCCGGTGTACATCAACCCGTCGTCATCGGGCGGTTCCCAGCCCGGCTCGCCCCAGAAGCTGGGCTTGAACGGCACGCCGCAGTCCACCAGCCAGTCGAAATGTTCGAGGCTGCCGGCACAGTAGTCGGCGATTCTGTCCTCGTCGGCACCCGGCCCCATCGCCGCGCACAGGAAGGTGCGCATGTTGTCGACGGAATCTTCGAAACCACAAGCCTTTTGGATCGGCGTACCGCCGCCGAGATAGATGAATCCGCCGGCGAGCGCCGCGGCGCCGCCCCAGCCGCCGGTGCGCTCCAACACCACTACCTCGGCGCCCGCCCGTGCTGCCTCGATCGCGGCTGCCGCGCCGGCAATGCCGTAACCGGCGATCACCACGTCGGCGTGGACGTCCCAGTTTGTGATATCGCGAGCGTTGACGGGGGCGACCGTCGCGGTCACATCGCCGCCAGCGGTTGGCTGCCAGACCAGTCGTGACCCCAGTAGCTGTCGGAGGTGATCTCCTCAGCCGTGTAGTACGTTTCGTCGACTTTCATGCCGTCGGTGCCGAATTCGATGTCCCACCCGCCGGGTGCCCGCACATAGAACGAGACCATCTTGTCGTTGGTGTGCCGGCCCAGCGTCGAGGAGAGCGAAAAACCGTTCTGTGCAACACGATCCAGTGC
>DATDIC010000014.1:0-2112 GCA_036521275.1 Acetobacteraceae bacterium | reverse complement strand
GCTGGCGATCGGTCTGCTGTTGACCGTGCTGATGAACCAGACCGCGTTCGGCCGGCACGTCTATGCGGTGGGCGGCAACGAGGCCGCCGCCCGGCTGCTGGGACTGCGCGTCGAGCACGTGAAGGTCGCGATGTACCTGCTCTCCGGCCTGCTTGCTGCGCTCGGCGGCGTGCTGCTGACCGCCAAGGCGGGCACCGCGTTGCCCGACGCCGCCACCGGCTACGAGCTGCAGGTGATCGCCGCGGTGATCATCGGCGGCACCAGCCTGGAGGGGGGGCGCGGCACGATCCCTGGTGTACTGGTGGGCGCCGCGCTACTGGGCGTTATCAACAACGGCATCGTGCTGCTCGGGCTGGCGGGCTACTGGCAGGAGCTGATCACCGGCCTGGTGATCGGTGCCGCCGCCACGCTCGATGTTGTGCGCCAGCGGCTCGAAGCCGTGCGGGGTGCCTGAAACGACAGGAGGGAAACAGCCCATGAGCAAAACAGCAACGACACCAGAGGCCGCCCTATTGCCGGCAGGCGGCATCGCCCGCCGCACGCTTCTTGCCACCGGCGCCGCGCTGGCTGGCGGCCTCGCCTGCCCGTTCGTGGCCCGCGGCGCCAGGCTGTCGATCGCCGTGATCCCGAAGGCGCTGGACAATCCGGTATTCTACTACGCCCGTTACGGCGCCGACCTGCGCGGCAAGGAACTGGGTGACGTGGACGTGGTCTGGACCGCATCCTCCACGTCGGATGCCAGCCAGGAAGCGCAGGTGCTGGCCGGCCTCATCGCGCGCCACGTGGACGGCATGGCAGTTGACGCCAATGCCCCGCAGCCGCTGATGGGCCCGATCGCGCAAGCGGTTGCACAGGGAATGAAAGTCATCACCTGGGATTCCGACGTGCCGGACAGCAAGCGCCAGCTCTTCTACGGCGTGGACAGCATTGCCATGGGCCAGGCGCTCGCTGACCAGACAGTAAAGTTCATGGGCCCCTCCGGCACCGTCATCCTGGTCAGCGGCGGGCCGGGCGCCACCAATCTCAACGCACGCCTGAAGGGCGCCACCGATGCGCTGAAAGCGCATCCCGACATCAAGACGATCGGCCCCTTCTTCCACGACGACGACCTGGTGAAGGCGCAGCAGCTCACCAACAACCTGCTGGTCTCGCACCCCGATGCCGGCGCCATCCTGATGGTTGCCGGCGTGCCTTTCTTCGGCAAAATGAGCGCCCTGCCGGAGGTGATAAAGAACAAGGGCAAGGTGAAGATCATCACCACCGACATACTGGCGCCGGAGCTGCCCTTCGTGAAGGAAGGCTACGTGCAGGCGCTGGTCGGCCAGGACTACTGGGGCTGGGGCTACCAGAGCGTGTCGATCCTGCACAACCTGCTGACCGTCAAGTCTTGCAGCTATCCCGCGCTGGTGCCGCAGTCGATGCCGGTGGTCACCGCCGACAATGTCGATGAATGGATCGCCAAGTGGAAGCAGGCGGAAACGCCGGCCGGCGCCGCCGAGGCCTTCAAGGAGGCACCGCTCGGCTGCATGTGACCATGTCGGCGCCGTTGCTGCAGCTTGCCGGCATCGTCAAGCATTACGGGCCGGTGCACGCGCTGGACGATGTCTCCTTCGCCCTCCATCCCGGCGAGATCGTCGGGCTGGTCGGCGACAACGGTGCCGGCAAATCGACCCTGGTGAAGGTGATGTCCGGCGCCGTGCAGCCCGACGCCGGCACCATCCGGTTCGAAGCGCGCGAAGTGCGCATCGCCTCGCCACTGGAAGCGCGCGCGCTGGGAATCGAGACCGTGTACCAGGATCTCGCCGTGGTGCCGCACATGGACGTGGAGGCGAACCTGTTCCTCGGCCGCGAGATCACCGGCACGCGCTGGTGGAATCGCTGGCGGCTCGACAAGGCGGCGATGCGGCGGGAGGCGACGGCGCACATCGCCTCGTTGCAGGTGGGGCTGACCTCGGTCCGCCAGCCGGTGGGATTGCTGTCGGGCGGCCAGCGCCAGAGCGTCGCGGTCGCCCGCGCCATCTCCTGGGGGCGCAAGATGGTCATCATGGACGAGCCCACGGCCGCGCTCGGCGTGCGCGAATCGCGCGGCGTGCTGGAGCTGATCCGCCGCGT
>DATDIC010000013.1:0-9020 GCA_036521275.1 Acetobacteraceae bacterium | reverse complement strand
GGGCGCACTGATGATCCTTGCTCCGAAGGCACTTTATACGGTGCATGCCGCCGGAGTCGCGGCTTGGCATTTGACACTGATCCAGGACCAGCAGTTAGCGGGCCTTATCATGTGGATTCCCGGCGGTCTCGTGTACGTGATCGCGGTCAGCTTCGTCTTTGTCAAGTGGTTGGCCGAACCTGACCGGCGCACGCCGTCCCGGCGGGCCGCCCTCGTGCCCGTAGCGGTGCTGTTGCTGACCGTTCCATTGATTGGCAGCTGCAATGATCACGGCAGTCATGCGGTCGCCAGTGCGACCGGCGATCCGCAGCATGGCGCGGCACTGATCCGGCAATTCGGTTGCGGCTCCTGTCACGTCGTGCCGGGAATCGACAACGCGACGGGGGTGGTAGGGCCGTCGCTGATGCAGGTCGGCCGCCGGATCTATATCGCTGGCGTACTCCGCAATACACCCAACAACATGGTGCGCTGGATTCGCGGCCCGCAACAGTTCGTGCCGGGAAACGCGATGCCGGATATGGGCATCAATCAGCCGGATGCGCAGGATGTCGCTGCTTATCTCAACACGCTGCGTTAGTTGGCGCGAGCTGTTTTTTCGGAGATCGCCGACCAGTTGCTCATAAAATCTCCTGCCGGTCGCTCGCCTGACATCAGCGCATGCGAGGTCATCGCTGCGAGAACTGCGATGGACAACGCCGACAGCCCTGTACCGATGAAGAAAAGCACGGGCCAGAGCTGAGGCGTTGTCAGCGGCGGCAACTGCGGGAACACGGCCAAAACGTGCTCCGGCAGTAGTAAGAAGTTCACGCCGATGAAGCCTGACAGGAACTGCACCAACCCAAGCTTGCGCGGCAGGCGCCTGCCAAGTAGCGGTTCGAACCAGCAGAAAAGGCCGGCGAGTCCCCCGAACAGGCAACCGAGGGACAGCACGTAATAGAAGTGGCTGAACCCATTCGCCCGATGCAGCCACAGCAGCGCGAGTTCCGCAGCGATGCCGGTTGCGAATACGAACAGGGCTCCCAGTGCCCATAGTTGGGCGACGCCGAACTCCCGCCAGTTCCGCGCGATGGGTATCAACGCAAGCAACAGGAGGGCTGCGCATCCCACCAGTACCCATTCCAATCCCTGGACGCCATGCGCCGAGAGCACCGCATACATCCACGCGCAGACGCCAAAGACCGCAATGATGAGCAGGCCATAGGCGGCGCAAGCCCGCGCCTTGCGGCTGGCTTTGACTGATGGATACAGGACCTCCGCTATGAGACCGAGCGCCGGAAGCACCATGACATAGATGAGCGGCCACATGAGCGGCCAAAGCCATCCCTCATGTATATCGGCACTTGCAGGCAGCATCAGCCGTACTGTGGTTCCTGCGGCGAGCACCGGCAGGACCATCACAACGACGCAAGCTGCCACCAGCTGCGTCCAGACCATGAGGGGCAGCTTAAGCAAGGTCACCCCAGTACCGCGCATGTTGATGATCGTCACGAGCTGAGAGAGGGCGAGCAGAAGCGCGTTGCTCCCGCCCAACAGCAAGGCGACTGCGGTGCATATGGTTTGCGGGGCCGGTGCGGACTGAAACAGTCCCACGATGGCAAGCAAGATCGCCGATGCGAGCAGAAGCAGCCCGAACGCATCGAGCCGCGGGAACGCCATCTGCGGCGCGCCGATCAGGGATGGGACGAAAATGTAGCCAAATCCTCCGAGCAGGCTCGGCACTATCGCGAGCAACGTCAGCAGCAACGCATATTGGGGGATTGCGGCATCGATGACCGGGTGGGCTACGCCGACCAGCTCCGCCGATGCGGCGAGAACCAGAGCGCCGCCGTTGATCAGCATATAGGCCATACCAACGGAGCGGTGACTGCCATTGGGCCGCCGGAAGGACGTGCATGGGGATGGTGCGCTATGCGGCATGACACCTTTCCGGGGGCTGTTGCCACCTTGTAGACTTTATGCGCGCAGCGGGCCCGCTTCGCGGGTAACGTTCCGCTGCGCATACTTGGATCGCGCCGATCTGATGCCGTGTGTCGCGAGCCGCCCTGATATGCGGTCCGGCCGCCTGCCGGATGGTTCGCCAACAGCGTGGCAGCGGTACACCAGCCATCATACGGCAGCGAAATGGTCAGCGCGCTGTCGACGTCGCCGGGGGAGAATGGCTCAAAAGCGTGCTTACGCATTCCAGAACCTTGTCGCGCCTTCAGGCGGGACCATGGTCGAGGCTTCTCATGCCATAGGCCAGTGGTTTGATGCTGACGAGAGGCGTCAGGCGCTGGCCTTCAAGGCCGCGGCCGGCGCGGGAGCCCTCTCCTTAGCTGCGGCATCCCACATCAGGCGCGGATCCAGCGACAACGTCGCGAACATCGACAGCACGACGGTGGCGAGGAAGGCCGCCGCACCTCCCATGAAATCGAAATGCGCAAGCTGGCCGAACTGGATCATTGGTGCGAACACCAGGACGGTGAACGGATCCAGCGTCGACCAGCGGCCGACCTCGTCAATGAAGCGGTAGACCTTCATCTTCAACCGCAGCTGCCAGCGCGATCGCCCGTGGATTGAGGTCAGGAACCAAGTAAGCGCCACCAGCTTGCTAAGAGGAAACACCAGCGAGACAAAGAAGATGATAATGCCGAAATACCAGAACCCACTGGTGAACAGAAGTATGATGCCATTGACCACCGAGTGCGGTTCCCGATGGTTGCCCATCCAGAATTCGCTCATCGGATAGCCATAGGCGATCGGTGTCAACACCGTCGTGGCAATGAGCAACGCAGCGCACATTGTTAGCGAGCCTGGCCGCCGCCGATATATCCTGGCAGCGCAGCGGGGACAGCGTCGACCGACGGCTTTGGCAGGCAACAGCAGATCGCAACCGGTGCAGGCAACGGCCCAGGGCGGGACAGAAATCGGCTGCGATCCGAGTCTCCGCCATACTTCGCGGCGCTCAAGGGTACCGCGTGTGATCATCGTCAGCAGAGCGACGCAGACAAAGCACCAACCGCCTACCCCAATCGACACCGACGTCTCCGCGGCGAGACGCCCATAACCGATGCCGCCTCCTATCAGCAGGACATCCGTCATCGCCCACGGATCCAGAAGCTCGGAATAGCGGAAGGCGCGGCCCAGCCATTTATCGTGGCGGCCAAGGCGGATGGCGGCCAGCGCGACGGATAGCAAGCTGAATCGCAGGAAGGGAAGAATGATCGCCTCAAGCGCCAGGACGATGCTGACCAGCGGCCACCGCTGCGCCCACGCAACGCTCAGACCAGAGGCCAACACAGTCGAACTGGTCACCGGCCCGAGGTTTACCGACATCAGCGTCATTGTGTTGGCCGGGATCAGCAAGAGCAGTACCGCGATCGCACAGGCCAGCGCACCGTCGAGGCTCCGTCCAGTGCGATTCTCCAGCACACGGCCGCAGCGCACGCATTCCAGCCGCCCACGCTTCAGCGGTTTCAGGCGTTGGATGGCCGCACAATCCCGGCAGGCGATCAGAGTCATGTCAATGCAAGTATAACGCAGAGCCGTTCCGGCGGTTGCCCGCCTGGCACACACGCCACAACGCCCAGCTAGGGCACCACATCCGTATCGCCAAGCACGCCGCCGACGTACACCTCGCGCACCAAGAGGAGCCCGGCGGCCGCAACCGGTGCGCCGAGGATCACGCCCAGCGTCCCAAGTACGTCATCGACAGGATCGTCACAGCCGGAGGCAGATCTGCCGTGTTTCGCTGTACCAGAGGGGCGACGACACGCTTGGTGAAAGATGCTGGAAGAGCAAATGCCCCCAGGCCGTGTCGCCGTACACCGCACGCAGGTGGTCGATGGTCTGATTCAGTTGTTGGACAGCGCCTGAGTCTGCGACACCAGTCGCGGGCCGATGAAATACAGCAATGCCAGCAGTAAGCCCGAGATCGCCAGGCTGACAATCGCCAGCATCAGCTTGAACGGCGCCGGTCCGCGCCGCCAACCAGCCGCTGATGCCGCGCAATATAATCGCCAACAGCGCCGCCATGAACACCAGTAAAACGACATCCGCCAGCGCCCAGACCACCAGTGCCACGGCACCTAGTATCGCGATGACCCGCAGCGCCGCGGGAGTGCCGTCCGTGGCGCGCATGGGACCACCGTTCATCGGACTGAACTCGGATGGATCGGTGCGCACGGCACAGGTAGGAGATCCGCGTCCGAGCTCTGGATGCCAAATGCCAAGGTGGTGTGCCGACGTTCGGGTGTCTGTGATTTGTCAACCCGGATCGCAGGCCTTCGTCACCGCAACGCCGCTGAAATTGAAGATGGTATGGCTGCACCACCGCAACTTGCGATGCGCTTCCGGAACTGGGTTCGGCACTGGGGCGTTCAACCGCCGCATGAGCGAGTCGCAAAGCGACCCACCGAACGCCGTAGAGCACCAGACCCGATGGCCTGGCTGGGTTTGGGCGATTCCGATCGCTGCGGTCCTCATCGTCGGCTACCTGGGCCTGCGGGATTTCGTTCTGCACGGCCCCTCGGTCGCAGTGACGTTCCCGGTCGGCGGCAACCTGAACGCCGGCAATACCAAGGTCGAATACCAAGGCTTGCAGGTCGGCCAGGTCGACTCGGTCACGCTGCAGAAGGATCTTCGGCACGTAACCGTATCACTCTCGCTGCATGCAGACCTTAAGGGACACCTTGGCCCGGGGACGCGCTTCTGGATCGCTGGCGCGCAGCCGAGCATCAGTGATCTTGCATCCATCAAGTCGCTGATCACGGGTCCGTATATCGGGATCGACCCGCATGATGGTCCGGCGCAGGACCACTACCAGGGGCTCGCATCTAGGCCGGCACAAACGGAAACGGTACAGGGCACCCATTATACGTTGGTGGCCCCCAGACTGGGCGCGATCTCTCATGGTTCGCCCATTTACTTCCGTGACCTGAAGGTAGGCGTCGTGGAGGACACGCATCTGCTGCCCGACGGCCGCCAGTTCAATATGGCCGCATTTGTCAAAGCACCTTTCGACAAGCTCGTTCGCGACGGCACGCGTTTCTGGAACGCCAGCGCCGTGCAGGTATCGATGACCGGGCCGGGGCCACGCCTGCAATTCCAGTCGATGCCGGCGCTGTTCGCCGGGGCGATCGACTTTGAGACACCAGCCGGCGCCGAGGCGGACGCGCAGGCAAAGGGCGGCGCGGAGTTCAAGTTGTTCGAGAGCAAGGATGCGGCCGAGATCGCTCCGAGCCCGCGGGGTGTCAACTACCGCGTCACGTTCACCGCCGCGGAAGCCGGCAGTCTCCAGACTGGCGCGCCCGTAAAGCTGGCCAGCAGCGAGGTCGGATCAGTCGCCTCCAGCACTCTTCAATATGATTCTCGCTCCGGTCTTCTCGCCTCGTTGGTTACCATTGCCCTCGATCCCAGTCGCATCAGTTTGGCGGATGGCGAAACCTGGCAGTCCGATGCTCGCCCGCAGATGAATGACCTGCTGCGCCATCTGATCAGACAGGGGTTGCGGGCCAGGTTGGGCAAGGCCGTGCCGGTGGTCGGCAGCAACGCTGTGATGCTCGAGTTCGTGCCGAAAGCGGCACCCGCCGACCTTGGTGCCGGCAGCGTGCCGGCAATTCCGACGGCGCCCGGCTCCGATGTTAATGCGATGGTCGCCTCGCTCAGCGGCTTTGGCGCCAAACTCGATGCAATCCCACTCGATCAGATCGCCGATGAAATCCATCAGACGACGGAAAAGCTCGCTGCATTGAGCCACTCCCCCCAGCTCACCGAGAGCCTGGAGCATCTCGATAACACACTTACCGATGTCGATCGCATTGCGCATGCCGGCAGCCAGCAGGTAGCCCCCATCCTCACCCAGCTGCGCCAGGTTGCTGATGAAGCAAAATCGACGGTCGCCGCGGCCAGGAGCGTGATTGCCAGCAATGGAATGGTGCAGAACGAGCCGGAGACAACGGGTATCGGCAACGCGCTGTATGAGCTGAGCCGGGCCGCGCGGTCGTTGCGGGAACTGGCGGACTATCTGGACCGCCATCCCGAAGCACTGTTGCGGGGCAAGGGATGAGCCCACGCCTGCCTGCGTTGCTCGTGCTGTTCTTCCTGGCGGCGTGTAGCAGCAGCGCGAAGACCAACTTCTACGCCCTTGAGCCGTTGCCACCTGCCCAACCGGTATCCGCGCAGGGTCCGGACACGCCGGTTAGCGTGGATCGGGTGGAGTTGCCGGCGATGCTCGACCGGCTGTCTTTGGTCACGGAGGGACCCGGCAACCGGATCAGCGTATCCGATACGGACCGCTGGGCCGCGCCTCTCGACGAGCAGATTCGCCGCACGTTGACCGAAGATCTGCGACGGCGCCTTCCGGAGGGGACAGTTCTCGCCGCCGGTGATCCCACGCCGCCTGGGACGCGGATGATCACCCTTAATGTGCAACAATTTGTTGTGGATGCGACAGGTCAGGTGACGCTGGAAGCTGACTGGTCACTTCATCACGGGGAGCGCACCGGTGATGTACGGCACGTCCGGCTTCGCGTTGCCTCGGAGGGGCGCGGCGGCGACGCCATCGCAGCGTCAATGAGCCGGGCTCTCGGGGAGCTTGCCGAAAGGATCTCGGCAGAGCTCTAAGCCGAGCTTCCTACTTTGGAATCGCGCAAGACCTTGAACTAACGGCAGAAGCTGTGATTGCGAGGGATCGCTACTGGCTACATGTGACGCCAAGAAGCACGAATGCCTTGTGCTGAATTGATGTCGGCCTGGTCAGCACGGTGATCGGATAGTTCGCGGTGATGGCGGTGGTGACGGTATTGCGCGCCAGCGTTGCCAGATCGGCCAGCAGCGATCGGAAGCTGTGCACCGGCAGCCCATCCGGGGTCAGGCCGGTGGTCTGCTTGGTGACAGCGGCGGGTGAGCGTTGCGCCTGTGCCACCACGGAGGTGCGCAGTGCCTCGGCAGCCTGCTGGTCAGTATCGTCGAACAGCATCGGCGCGAGGCGCTGGCGCATGTGCCATTCCAGGTGATAAGCCAGCATGCAGAGAAACACATGCGCGCGCACCCGATCTGCCAGCCAGTGATAGACCGGCCGGACCTGTAGATCGACGGTCTTGATGCAACGGAAGGTCCGCTCCACCAGAGCGAGTGATTTGTAGCTGCGCACGGTCGTCGCGTCGTCGAAGCTCTCCGCAGGCAGGCTGGTACGCACGACATAGATGCCGTCGGTCGCCGCCTCGGCAGCGATCTCAGTGTCCTTGCGGGCAAAGCTGAAGCTCGTGTCCGAGATGTCGAGAGCAAAATGCTTGGCCATCTTGTGTCGGTTGATCACAGCGCCAACGGCCAGCGCGATCTCGGCGGTGCCACGCAATGGATCGCGACGGCGTGTGACGGCTGCCTGAATGCGGGTGAGATCGCCCTCGGTGGCGGCGAGCAGTTCGGCGCGCTTGCGCCACCGCTGTGAGGCGAGATCGGGATTGCGGCATACCACCAGACGCTCGCCGGGGAACTCGGGTGCGGTGATGGAGGCCATGTCGCGCTGGTCAAACAGCGACAGTTGCAACGCGCCGCTCGCCAGCAGAGCCTTGATCGCAGGCGCACGCAGCGCAGTGATCCAGTCCAGGCCTGCCGCTGTGATGTCCTCGGTGATGCGTGCCTGGGTGATCATGCCGCGATCGCCGACCAGCACCACATGCTCAAGCTGGAACCGCCGCTTCAGCTTATCGACCTGGGCCGCCAGCGTCATCGGATCGGCGGTGTTACCCTCAAAGACTTCAATGGCGACGGGACAGCCGTCAGGAGCACAGAGCAGACCGTAGACGATCTGCAGCGTGCCTCTCCTGCCGTCGCGGCTATAGCCGCGTTTGGCCAACGGACAGCAATGGCCTTCCATGTAGCTCGACGAGACATCGTACAGCACCAGCGTCCCGCTGCTGAGATGGCGTTTGGCCAACAGGCGCTCGATAGCAGGCTGACGTTCCAGCAGCCAGGCCAGTGCCGTGTAGAGGTCGTCTTCGTCGACCTCACCGAGGCCGAGCATTTCGCCCAGGCTTGAGGCGGCCGTGGCAGGAGATAACCCACGAGCGGTGGCGAGCTTGGATGCAGGATCGACGATCCGAGCAAGCAGCAGGGCAAGCACAAGGTCACGACAACGATTGCCGTCGGGACCAAGAATACGATCCAGACCGATCTTGCGCGCCGCGCCTAAGGCGGCGGCGACGTGACCGTGTGGTAAGGTGCGTACCACGCTGAAGGCATCACGCTCGGCAGGAATGACGGTGCCGCCTCTGAGTACGCCACGCAGGCCTTCGATGTGCGCCGCCGGCCAGTCGGAAAGATTGCATAGAGTGCGCTTCCGCACCTTGCCGTTCTCACGGTAGCTCTCGCGCAGCAAGATGGCGGGCGGCGAGTTCCGATTCGGGACAGCCTCGATGTATTAACCAGAGATCAGCACAGGATGGTGGCGAGTACAAGTGCTATTTATGAGATTACATGGCTACGTTTTAGACGCTCGCCAACGCAATTGTGAGTCCTTGCGATGCTTTGTTTGAAATCGACGAAGGAAGCTAGGGTTAGACGTGGTGGTGTACGGAGATGAGTTTGGCGATCTTCAAATGGTGATTCCACCAGTAGACGCGGGTCAAAGGAACTAGTGCCGCAATAAAGCTCGTTTGCAGCAGGTCGGGCTCGTAAAAGTGGGTGATGCCTTCAGCTCTGATATGAGCGGCCTTGGATTTGGCTGCAATTTCAGCCTTCTCGTATGGGCCATCACTGGCCTTGATGCTAAACCGTGAGTCGTCGCGCAGCAGCAGTTTGTCTAAGGCGATGTTATGCATCAAAAGCCAGTGCTCGATGCTGTCTCGGTGATTTTCAGGCCTACTAGAGACCACAATCCACCCCCGGTAGTTTTGTTGCGGAGGCGCTATAGGAGGGCACGACGAGGGGCCGAGTCCACCGCTCAGAATATCTTCGGAAAGATTAGGGAAGTTGCTATCTTTGTGGCGGGCGATAAAGATATGGTCCAATTCGGCGCCGTATTTGAGATATACTTTGTC
>DATDIC010000012.1:0-5527 GCA_036521275.1 Acetobacteraceae bacterium | reverse complement strand
TCGGCCGGCATGCTGCTGGCGGACAAAGCGCCCTGGGCAATCGCCGACCTGCGCGTCGACTGGCATGATTCGCCCATTCAGGAGCTGGGGCGGCTCTGGGCGCTGTGGCAGCCACAGATGGCCGCTTATGTCTCCAGGGCGCTGGATCCGGACATGGCACCCGGATACGGCGTGCCAGGGGAGGCCTGAACCGAACCTCGCCGGGCCCACCTGATCGCCTCGGCCGCTTGCTGCCTTATTGACGGCCGGCCCGTCCGGCGCGAAGGATCGCCCCCATGATCCTGGTCATCGACAACTACGACAGCTTCACCTTCAACCTGGTGCACTTCCTGGGCGATGTCGGCGCCCAGTGCCAGGTCTGGCGCAACGACGCCATTTCCGTGCCGGAGGTGCTGGCCAGCGGCGCGGAGGCGATCGTGTTGTCCCCGGGTCCATGCACGCCGGACGATGCGGGTATCTGCCTCGACCTGGTCGCCGCCGCGGCCGGTCGCGTGCCGATCCTGGGTGTCTGCCTCGGCCATCAGGCCGTCGGCCAGGCATTCGGCGCCAGGGTCGTACGCGCGCCAGGGCCGATGCATGGCAAGCTCAGCCGCATCTTCCATGGCGGCACCGACATCCTCAGTGGCATCCCCTCGCCGTTCTCGGCCACGCGCTACCACAGCCTGATCGTTGATCGTGCCAGCCTGCCGGATGTGCTGGTTCCGACCGCCTGGACGGAGGATGGCCTGCTCATGGCGGTGCGGCACCGCGCCCTGCCGGTGTTCGGCGTGCAGTTCCACCCCGAAAGCATCGCCAGCGAGGCGGGGCACGAACTGCTCGCCAATTTCCTCGCCATTGCCCGCGGCGATAACGGGCGTGGCCTGGGTGAGCCGGCACGCGCCGCCTGATCTGTGTCCGACGGCCTTAAGCCAGTGCTGGCCCGGCTCGCCGTCGGCGCCACGCTGTCGGAGCAGGAGGCGGAGCAGGCGTTCCACATCATCATGTCCGGCGAAGCAACCCCGGCCCAGATCGGTGGGCTGCTGATGGCAATGCGGGTCCGCGGGGAAACCGTCGCCGAGCTGACCGGCGCGGTGCGCGCCCTGCGTGCCCGGATGACCGCGATAGAGGCGCCGGAAGGTGCCATTGATGTCTGTGGCACCGGCGGCGACAATTCGGGCACGCTGAACGTTTCCACTGCCGTGACATTCGTTCTCGCCGGCTGCGGCGTGCCTGTTGCCAAGCACGGCAACCGCGCCTTGTCTTCGCGTACCGGCGGGGCCGATGTGCTGGCAGCACTTGGGGTGAATATCGAGGCGCCGCTGGGCAGGCTTTCGGCCATCCTGCGCGACGCCGGGTGCGTATTTCTGTTCGCCCCGCGGCACCACCCCTCTATGCGGCACGCTGCCGGCGCTCGCGTGGAACTGGGAACCCGCACGATCTTCAACCTGCTGGGGCCGCTCTCCAATCCCGCCGGCGTGCGGCGGCAGTTCACCGGCGTATTTGCTGCCGAATGGGCGCGTCCGATGGCGGACACGCTTGCCCGGCTGGGAACGCAGGCCGCCTGGATCGTCCATGGCCAGGGTCTCGACGAATTGACCGTCGCCGGCGAGAGCCAGGTGGTGGCCTTGCAGGATGGCACAGTCCGCAGCTTCACGATTACGCCCGAGGATGCCGGTTTGCCGACCGCGCCCATCGATGCGATCCGTGGTGGTGACGCGGCACAGAACGCCGCGGCTCTGCTGGCGTTGTTGCAGGGCGCAACCGGCCCCTATCGTGACACGGTGCTGCTGAACGCCGCCGCGGCCCTGATCGTGGCCGGCCGCGCCACGCGTCTGCGCGAGGGCGTGGAACTTGCCGGCGACGCTGTGGCCTCCGGGCGGGCGATGGCGGCGCTGGAGCGGTTGCGGCATGAAACCAACGACGTCGTGCCGGCACATTGAGCGGCGGCGAGGAGAACCATGGCTGACACGATGCCGGCGCCACCCGAACCACGTTCGGGCCGTGACGTGCTCACACGCATCTGCGGCGAAACGCGCGCGGAAGTGTCGCGACGGAAGGCCGATACCAGCATCGATCGGCTGCGCCAGGCGATAACCCAGGCGGGCTCCCCACGCGGCTTCGGCCAAGTGCTCAAGCACGCGATCGTGGAAGGCCGGTTCGCGCTGATTGCCGAGATCAAGAAGGCATCGCCCTCCAGCGGGCTGATCCGCGCCGATTTCGATGCGGCCGCGCTGGCCCAGGCCTATCAGGCCGGCGGTGCGACCTGCCTGTCGGTACTGACCAATGCGCCGGATTTCCAGGGTAGTGCGGAGCACCTGATCGCCGCCCGCAAGTCGGTCTCTCTGCCGGTATTGCGCAAGGATTTCATCCTTGACCCGTGGCAGGTGTACGAAAGCCGGGCGATGGGCGCCGACTGCATCCTGCTGATCATGGCCGCCTTGTCCAACGATGAGGCGCGCGCATTGGAGGACGTCGCCCGCTCGCTCGACCTCGACGTTCTTGTCGAAGTACACGACCAGCATGACCTGGAACGCGCGCTCGGGTTGCAGACGCAACTGATAGGCATCAACAACCGCAATCTCCGCACCTTGCAGATCGACCTGAACACCACAGAGACACTGGCCCCAATGGTGCCGCCCGATCGGTTCCTGATTTCGGAAAGCGGGATCCGCAACAACGCCGACCTGCAACGGCTGGCGGCGGGTGGCTGCTTCTGCTTCCTGGTGGGCGAGAGCCTGATGCGCGAGCCGGACGTTACGTTGGCGGTGGAACGTCTGCTCGGCGATGGTCCAAGCCGGCCCTCCGCATGAGCGGTCTGACGCATTTCGATGCGCGCGGCAACGCGACGATGGTCGATGTTTCAGCCAAATCGGCCACCGTGCGCACCGCGACGGCACGCGGCCGGGTGGTGATGCAGCCGGCTACGCTGGCGCTGATCCGCAGCGGCAAGGCCAGCAAGGGCGACGTGCTCGGCGTCGCCCGGCTGGCCGGGATCATGGCCGCCAAGCGCACTGCCGACCTGATCCCGTTATGTCATCCGCTGGCGCTCAGCGCGGTGCAAGTTGATCTGCAGCCCGATGACGCCGCCGGCGCTGTCGAGATCGAGGCCACCGTGCGCACCACCGGCCAGACCGGCGTGGAGATGGAGGCGCTGACCGCCGTGTCGGTCGCCGCGTTGACGGTCTATGACATGTGCAAATCGGTGGACCGCGGCATGCGCATCGAGGCAATCCGCCTGAGCCACAAGGCGGGCGGCAAGTCCGGAGAGTTCCGACAGGACTGAGTGCATCCGCCGCGCTCCGTCAGTGCAAGGGGGTAGCGATGATCAGCGTCGAGGAAGCGCGCGCTCGCATCCTGGCCGACCTGCGGCCGGTTACTGCCGAGGTGGTCGCCTTGGCGGACGCCTGGGCGCGCGTCACCGCGGCGCCGATCGTGGCGCGCCTGACGCAGCCGCCCGCCGACGTCTCGGCAATGGATGGCTACGCGTTGCGGGCGGCCGACGGGGGCTTGGGCGAGACGTTGCGGGTGATCGGCAGTGCCCCGGCCGGGCACCCGTTCGAGGGCCGGCTGGGCGCCGGCGAGGCGGTGCGGATCTTCACCGGCAGCATCGTACCAACCGGCGCCGACGCGATCCTGTTGCAGGAGGACGCCACCCGCGAAGGCGACCTCGTCCGCGTCAACGAAGCGGTGCGCGGCGGGCGGCATATCCGGCGTGCCGGGCAGGACTTTGCCGCCGGCGACGAGGTGGTGCCCACGGGCCGTCGCATGACCGCGCGCGATGTCGGGCTGGCAGCCGCCTCCAATCATCCATGGATCACCGTATCTCGCCGTCCGCGGGTCGCCATTCTCGCAACCGGCGACGAGATCGCGATGCCGGGCGAGCCATTGCCGCCGGGCGGCATCGTCAGCTCCAATTCCCACGCTTTGGCCGCCCTGGTCCGCTCGGGCGGCGGCGAGCCGCTGGTGCTGCCGGTGGCGCGGGACGACCGTGGCGCGATTGGCGCGGTGCCGGACGCGGCGGCGGCGGCCGATCTGCTGGTGACCACCGGCGGCGCGAGCGTCGGCGACCATGACCTGGTCATCGAATCGCTCGGCGCGCGCGGGCTGCGGGTGGATTTCTGGAAAATTGCGATGCGGCCCGGAAAGCCGCTGATCTTCGGCTGGCTTGGGCCCGTGCCGGTGCTGGGGCTTCCCGGCAATCCGGTGTCCGCATTGGTCTGTGGTGTCCTGTTCCTGCTGCCGGCCCTGGCGCGGCTGTCCGGACTGCCCGGCGCGGCGCCGCCGGTAACCGAGGCGGTGCTCGGCGCCGCCATGGCCGCGAATGACGGACGCGCCGATCATGTCCGGGCCATGATCACCGCCGGACCGGATGGCAAGATGGTAGCAACGCCGTTCCCGGTGCAAGACTCGGCGATGCTGCGGCGGCTGGCGATGGCCGATGCGCTGATCCTGCGGGCGCCGCACGCCCAACCGCTGCCGGAAGGCGCCCCGGTGCAGGTGATCCGGCTCGATTCGCTTGGCCTTTAGGCAGATTTTTCAACCATTTTCGCGCCAGACTTGACGCGGCAATGCGAACTAACATAGAACGCCTGGCCGTCGTTGCTGGTTTGTTCTGAGCCCCTGCGGCCCAACGCCTGCCTGCCGGCAGGGAACGTTTCACATGAGGGATCCATGCTGACCCGCAAGCAGTACGAGCTGCTCGTCTTCATCGACCGCCACCTGAAGCAGACTGGCTTTTCCCCGAGCTTCGAGGAAATGAAGGAAGCGCTGCAGTTGAAATCGAAATCAGGCATCCACCGCCTGATCTCTGCGCTTGAGGAACGTGGCTTTCTGCGGCGCCGTCATCATCGCGCGCGGGCACTGGAGGTGGTGCGCCTGCCGGATGACATGCAGGCGCGCACGATACAGGTGGAAGCGGGGGCTGAGCGCGCAGCCGCCGGATTCGCGCCGAACGTGATCCGCGGCGATTTTTCGCCGCGCTTGTCGGGCGTGCGTACTGCCAACGATGCCGCCGCGGTGCAGATGCCGCTTTATGGGCGCATTGCCGCCGGCCTGCCGATCGAGGCGATGCGCGATCACGGCACCACCATCGATATCCCCATGGCGCTGCTGGGCAATGGCGAGCACTACGCTTTGGAAGTCGCCGGCGATTCAATGGTCGAGGCCGGTATTTTCGACGGTGACACGGTGATCGTGCGGAAGGAAGAAACCGCGGAAACTGGGCAGATTGTCGTCGCCCTGGTCGATGAGACGGAAGTCACGCTGAAGCGGTTGCGCCGTCGCGGCAACTCGATCGCGCTGGAGCCGGCCAATCCGCGGCACGAGACACGGATCTTTCCCGCCGACCGCGTGCGCGTCCAGGGCCGGCTGGTGGCGCTGCTGCGCCGGTACTAGCCCCGCCTCTCCCGATTGCGGGAGAGGTCGGTTTGCGTAGCGAACCGGGTGAGGGCCGTCCAGTTGCCCGGCTGCGCCGCCGGCGCTATATGCGGGCGCGCCACGTCCGATTGCCGACGTAGCTCAGCGGTAGAGCAACTGATTCGTAATCAGT
>DATDIC010000011.1:0-4126 GCA_036521275.1 Acetobacteraceae bacterium | reverse complement strand
CCTCTCCTAGCCTCTCCCGCTACGCGGGAGAGGCTGGCGCGCCATGCGCGCCGGGTGAGGGTCGCCCGGCGAGTGCCCGCCTCGCGCCCCGGATCATGCCGCGCTACCATCGCCCCAGCACCAAAAGCTGGAGCCCCGCATGACCGACTCCCCCGACTACACCCCCCCGAAGGTCTGGACCTGGGAAAAGCCCAGCGGCGGCCACTTCGCCAACATCAACCGCCCCATCTCCGGCGCCACGCACGAAAAAGATCTCCCGGTCGGCCGCCACCCGCTGCAGCTCTATTCGCTGGCCACGCCCAACGGCGTGAAGGTCACCGTCATGCTGGAAGAGCTGCTGGCCCTCGGCCACCGCGGCGCCGAGTACGACGCCTGGCTGATCCGCATCGGCGATGGCGACCAGTTCGGCAGTGGTTTCGTCGCCATCAATCCCAACTCCAAAATCCCGGCCCTGGTGGATCGCAGCGCCCCCAAACCGATCCGCCTCTTCGAATCCGGCGCCATCCTGCTCTATCTCGCCGAGAAGTTCGGCGCCTTCCTCCCCACCGACCCCGCCACCCGCGCCGAATGCCTGTCCTGGCTGTTCTGGCAGATGGGCAGCGCGCCCTACCTCGGCGGAGGCTTCGGCCACTTCTACGCCTACGCACCAACGAAGATCGAATACGCCATCGATCGCTTCACCATGGAAACGAAACGACTGCTCGACGTGCTCGACAAGCGGCTCGCCGACCACCAGTACCTCGCCGGCGATGTCTACACGATCGCCGACATGGCCTCGTGGCCCTGGTATGGCGGCCTGGTGAAGTTCGGCCAGTACGGCGCCGCCGAGTTCCTCTCAGTCCAGAACTACAAGCACGTCAACCGCTGGGCCGACATGATCGCCAGCCGCCCCGCCGTGCAACGCGGGCGCATGGTCAATCGCGCCAGCGGCGACCCTTCCAGCCAGTTGCACGAGCGCCACGACGCCACCGACTTCGACACGAAGACACAGGACAAGCTCGCGCCGGCGGGTTGAATTCCGCTCGGCTCAGCCGGTTGCGTGCTGGCGCACCGTCACGCCCGCGAAAGCGGGCATCCATGCGAACGCCCCTGAAAGTCCGAGGGGAACGCCAGCCGCCGCGCGCGCGTCCTGATGTGATGACGTCGTCCGTGGCAGAGGCTTTTCTCAATAGTCACCGTCGCCGACATCATGGTATCCTGCTGATCTCGGGCAGCACTACCATCGTGTGGTGCCGATGAATTTGGATCGTGATCAGCATGAAACTGGACCGGCACGGAGCATGACGTCCAACATGCAACAACGAACGGAATCAGATCCGCCGTGCTGACCAGGCATACCGGCATGCCCCCTCCGTCCGCCGCCCGGCCGCGGCCGGCCGGTTTTCGAACGGGCTGATCACTCCATTGAACTTTCTCACGAACTTTGCCGACGAGGCGGTGGTGCTGCCGCTCGTCGTCGGGATCGCCGTCACGCTGCTGGCGCTGAAATGGCGGCGCGGGGCGGTGGCGTGGCTGATCGCCGTCGGCGGCACGCTGGCAGCGATGTTCGTGCTGAAGGTCGTGGGAATCGCCTGCGGACCGGATCTGCTGCGCACCCCCAGCGGACATACCGCAGCGGCGGCAGTGGTATGCGGCGGCCTGGCGATGATCCTGGCGCGCGGCAGTGCACGCTGGGTCTTGCTGGCGGCACTGCTCGCCGCCGTTGTGATCGGCGCCTCCCGGCTGGCGCTCGGCGCCCATACGGTGCCGGAAGTGATCCTCGGCGGCCTGGTGGGAGCGAGCGGGGCGGTGCTGCTGGCGCGGCTGGCCGGCCGGCCGCCGGAGGGGTTCCGCGTCGGCATCGTCGCCGGAATCGCGGTCATGCTGCTGGCGCTGTTCCATGGCGAGCGCCTGCCCGCCGAGACCCCGATCCACGGGATCGCCTACCAGATCGCGCGGGAGCTGGAGGTCTGCCGCGGCTCACCCGCCTGGCGGTGGGAGAATGCCGCTCAGCAGCGGCCGTACGTGTCCTCGATCCGGATGATATCGTCCTCGCCCAGATAGGGCCCGGACTGCACCTCGATCAGCGTGAGCGGGATCTTGCCGGGGTTTTCCAGCCGGTGGATGGCGCCCAGCGGGATATAGGCGCTTTCGTTCTCATGCAGCAGCATCTGTTCGTCGTTGCGGGTTACCAGCGCGGTGCCGGTGACCACCACCCAGTGCTCGGCACGGTGCACATGCTTCTGCAGCGACAGCTTCTGGCCGGGCGTGACCACGATCCGCTTTACCTGGAACCTGTTCCCGGCAATCAGGGATTCGTAGAAGCCCCAGGGACGATAGGTGCGGTTATGCGCCACCGCCTCCGAGCGGCCAGCCTCCTTCAGCCGGTCCACCAGGTTCTTCACGTCCTGGGCGTGGCCGCGATGCATCGCCAGCACGGCGTCCTCGGTGACCACCACCACCGCGTCCGACAGCCCGACCACGGCGGCCAGCATGCCGTCGCTGCGGACATAGCAATTGTCGGCATTCTCCAGGATGGCGTCGCCCAGCACGACATTGCCGCGCGCATCCTTGCGCCCCAGCTCCCACAGCGCCGTCCAGCTCCCGACATCGGACCAGCCGAGATCGGCGGGAACCACGGCGGCGCGGTCGGTGCGTTCGGCGACTGCGTAGTCCAGGCTGATGCCGGGACACGCGGCGAACTCGGCGGCGCCGAGGCGGATGAAATCAAGGTCGATGCGGCGGGCGGCGACGGCCGCACGCACCGCAACCAGCACGTCCGGCGCGTGACGCTCCAGCTCCGTCAGCAAGGTCCGCACGGTGAACACGAACATGCCGGAGTTCCACAGATGCCGGCCGGAGCCGACGAAGCCGGCGGCGGTGCCGGCATCGGGCTTTTCCAGGAAACCGGCGACATCATGCACGCCGGGCAGCTCGGGCAGCGGCGGTCCCACCTCGATATAGCCGTAGCCGGTCTCGGGCGCGGTCGGGCGCATGCCGAACGTCACCACGCGGCCGGCCCGCGCGGCGGCGACGGCCGCCTGCAGATTGCGATGCAGCGCCGGCGTGTCGGCGATCGCCGCGTCAGCGGCCATCATCCACAGCACGGTATCCGGCCCGTGTTCCGGCAGTTCCGCGGCGATCAGGGCGGCGGCGGCGACCGCCGGCGCGCTGTTGCGTCCGACCGGCTCCAGCACGATGCGGGGCTTGCCGATGCCGGCGACGCGGAGTTGCTCGGCGATCAGGAACCGGTGCTCCTGGTTGCACACCACCAAAGGCGGCGCGAAGCCGGGGCCGGTCGCGCGCGACGCGGTTTCCTGGATCAATGAGCGGTCGGAGATCAGCGGCCAGAGCTGCTTGGGGAAGCTTTCGCGCGACACCGGCCAGAGACGGGTGCCGGAGCCGCCGGAGAGGATGACTGGAAGGATGGTCTGGGCGGGGCTCACGCGATGATCCTGGATGGGGGCGGCCGGTTCAGGCGGCAGACGGAACGGCGTGGAACGGCGGTAGCCAGAACAAGCCTATATGGGCCCGCCGCCGGGGCTCGGCTTCTTCGACAGGATGCACGTCCGGCGGGCAAATTCCACGCTGTTCGCTGCCGAACGCGGCATCCGCCACCAGCGCCGCGAGCTTAGCCCTGATGGCCAAAGCGTTTCCAGCGCTTCGCGCAGCGGTGGCACCGGCACGCTATAGTCTGTGTGCAGTCTCCGAAACGTGCCACCGGGCTGCTGAAATACCAGGTGAAGCGGATGATCCACGTTTGTCATTCCCGTGCATGCGGGAATCCAGGCAAACTTGCGGATTTTATGGGCTCTCGCTTGGATGCCCGCTTTCGCCGGCATGACGGATCTTGATCTCCTCCGGAACGCTGGCGCTGGCAAGTTCAACGAAGAAGTCGAACGCGTGCACCGCACCGTGGCCGATCAGCACGGCGAACGGCTTGCGCTCGCGCGTAAACACCGGCGGCATGACGGCGACATAGGCGTCGCGCAGCAGATCGAAACATCGGATGAGACGAAGCCATAGATGGGCACGGTGACGATCCTCCGAACCCGATCGTGCATTGAAATCACGCTTTCACCGTTGCTTTGGATGCCAGCGTGCCGACCGGCCTGGTGAAGCCCCTGGGATTTCAAGGCGGGGTCAG
>DATDIC010000010.1:0-4615 GCA_036521275.1 Acetobacteraceae bacterium | reverse complement strand
TGGCGGCAGACCCGATTTCAACACCGCTCATGACATTCGCTGAAACGTTTCTGAGCACCCACAACAGGGATGCTCTTGAAGCGGTGACGCGGCGCTTAACACGAGGGCTGGTAAAGGCTCTTGGCTGGAGAACACTTGCCGCGGCATTTGATGAGTACTTACGGTTATGCCGGGCCGCATTGAGGATGACCCATCCTGCTGCTGTTGCGGGGAGTAAGGTGAAGCGAATGAGCGGGGTGGGCGAGGAAGTCGTGGATGGCCGGCCTTCGCCGGCCATGACGGGGGGGCCGGCCGTGACGGGAGGGCCGGGCGTGACGGGAGGGGGCGGGCGTGACGGGAGGGGGCGACTACGGACGAAACATTGTCGCGCGGGTTCGAGCCGGATTTCCGCGCGACGAACGTGGTCCAAACTCAATGCTGTTTGCTATGATATCCGGCCAGGGAGATGAAACATGTCGACCATCACAGGAGTCGCCAGACAGTTTTTCGAGGCCTGCGAAGCAGGGAAAGGCTGGGAGGCTTGTCGAGCGTATTGCACACCCGATGCGAGTTTCACCGCCCAATCGGAACCGCTGACGGACATTCGGACGCTTCAAGGCTATACGGATTGGATGAAGGGTTTGCTCACGTTCATGCCGGATGGACGCTATACGGTGAAGTCGTTTGCCACGGACGATGACCGACATAGCGTCTGCGCTTATGGCGTCTTCTCGGCTACCCATACTGGTCAGGGCGGTCCTTGCCCGCCAACCGGGAAGAATACGACCACCGATTACGTCTACGTCATGGAGTTTGACAGGGATAAGATTCGGCACATGACGAAAATCTGGAATGCTGGGTGGGCGATGAAGGAACTCGGCTGGGCCTGAGCCGCGTGGGCTTTCGCCTGGATGCCCGCTTTCGCGGGCATGACGGGATCTGCGGGTGTGGCGGATCTGCGGTGACCGTCGGCAATGTGTTCCAGCATGCCAGTTGCGGGGTTTTTGAACTCAGGCGCCCGTGACGGAAGGGGCTCCGCCCCTTGAACCCCGCCAGGGGGCGACGGCCCCCTGGACCCGCGATCCTATTTCGCGGAAACGGCAGCACGAGCCTGCAGGCCGGCAAGAACCAGAATGCAGGCGACGAAAATGTATTCGTACAGGGCGGGTAATCCAATCAATACAATGACGTCGTTGATGACGCCGATGACCAGTGCACCCAAGGCGGCGCCGATAATCGTGCCGCGGCCGCCGGTGAACGGGATACCGCCAAGGATTACCGCGGCAATGGCTTCAAGCGAGTAACCTTGGCCGGTCAGCGGATAAACCGAATCCTGCCAGGTGGTGATCATGATCCCGGCCAGCGCGGCAGCAAAGCCGGATGCGGCCAGCACCGACAGCTTCACCAGGTCCGTGCGCAGGCCAACCGCACGCGCGGCATCCTCGTTCGATCCCGTCGCCCTGATCCAGGCGCCCGCTGGGGTGAACGACATCACGCTCTGCGCAATCAAGACCACCAGCAACGCGATCAGGATCAAGCTCGGCACACCATGCACACTGCCGGCAATCCAGCCGAAACTGAACTCGCGCGGCGGATTGGCGGTGTCCGGGCTGATGTAGTTGCCGCCGTTGAACAGCAACGATACGCCGCGCAAACCCCAATAAGTTCCGAGTGTTACGATGAAGGAGGGGATGCGCCCGCGGGCGACCAGCGCACCGACCAGGCACCCGGTCAGCGTGCCGGCGGCCAGGGTCGCCAGCAGGGAAGCGGCACCGCCGACGGCATGGATGACGAACAGCCAGGCCAGCAACATGCCGGAGGCGGCGAGCAGGCTCTCCACGCCAAGATCGATCATCCCAACCATCACCACGAAGGCCTCGCCCACACTGGCGACGACGAGGAAACTCGTGCTGGTGAGCAGGGCGGAGATGTTCCGGACAGTCAGGAAGGAGCCGGAAGCGAGGCTGGCGGCGAGGCCGATCAGGATGAGGAACGCCAGCGGACGGCGCACATGTCCTGGGCGGCCAACCAAAAGCCGCCAGAAACGGCGCGCCAGCTCGGCAGGCGGCGTGTGCTGGAAAGTGCCGGTTTCGGATGGCATGCGCCAAGCTGGCCGGGCGTCGCCGGGCGTGCAAGGGGGCGCGAACGGTGCGGGAGCGCGCCGGCAAACCGGGCGCTCCCGCACCTGTTGGCGTCAGTACTTAGGTTTACGGGCGGGTGATGACCGTCGTCCCCGGAGCGGCCGGCGCAATGACGGCGGGCGCGGGCTGGACGACAGTGGCGGCAGGGGTAGCGGGTGGTGTCTCGTTCACGCAGGCCGACAGGCCAAGCAGCACGAGCGGAAGAAGCCAGGCGATACGCATGGGCAGGTTCTCCTTATTAATGCGGAAGCGCTCCGTAACAGGTCCCGATTCATGGCTGGCTGGTGCCTGAATCATGGCAGGTTCGGGACGAGGGGTCACAAGCCAGTGGGTTGGCCGATCACGAACCTGACTGTTGCCGGCGTGCCAGCAGGGAGATTCTGGAATAAACCAGGAACATCGGCGGCCGGGAGGCCGGATGCGTGGCTGGCTCGCAACAGCCATCCCGCATGTTGGGTTCTCCTGTCGCCAGGATGGCTATATATTGTTTGACGCCGAGGCTGACCGGCTCCGAAATGGAGAGCGCAGGATGAATCCAGGGGAATCCGAAGTGCTCGATGCAGTCCAGATGCGAGGCCGCTACCAAGTGCATATCGATCGTTCGCGCGACTCGCTGCTGACCGATTTCGGTCGCGCGACGCTGAACGACCGCTACCTGATGCCGGGAGAAGAGTACCAGGATCTGTTTGCCCGCGTGGCGTCGTATTACGGCGACGACGCGGCGCACGCGCAGCGGCTGTACGACTATATCAGCCGGCTATGGGTGATGCCGGCGACGCCGGTGCTGTCGAACGGCGGCACGCAGCGTGGCTTGCCGATTTCGTGCTTCCTGAACGAGGCCTCCGACAGCCTGGAAGGCATCCTGGGGCTGTGGAACGAGAATGTGTGGCTGGCCTCCAAGGGCGGAGGGATCGGCAGCTATTGGGGCAATCTGCGCTCCATCGGGGAGCGGGTGGGGGCGGTCGGCAAGACCTCCGGCGTGATCCCGTTCATCCGCGTGATGGACAGCCTGACGCTGGCGATTTCCCAGGGGTCGCTGCGGCGGGGATCGGCGGCGGTCTATCTGCCGGTGACGCATCCGGAGATCGAGGAATTCGTCGAGATGCGGCGCCCGACCGGGGGCGATCCCAACCGCAAGGCGCTGAACCTGCATCACGGCATATTGGTGCCGGACGCGTTCATGCGGGCGATGGAGGCGGACGAGGCCTGGCCGCTGACCTCGCCGCGGGATGGATCGGTGGTGCGGTCGGTGTCCGCGCGGGCGTTGTGGATCCGCATCCTGACGGCGCGGATCGAGACCGGGGAGCCTTATCTGATCTTCTCCGATCACGTGAACCGGGCGCGGCCGGAGCATCACAAGCTGGCCGGGCTGGAGGTGCACACATCCAACCTGTGCAGCGAGATCACGCTGCCGACGGGGCGCGACCAGCACGGGATGGAGCGCACCGCGGTGTGCTGCCTGGCATCGCTGAACCTGGAAAGCTGGTTCGAGTGGCAGAACCATCCGACCTTCATCGAAGACGTGATGCGGTTCCTGGACAACGTGCTGCAGGACTTCATCGATCGCGCCCCGCCGGGGATGGAGAAGGCGCGCTATTCGGCGATGCGTGAGCGTTCGGTGGGGCTGGGGGTGATGGGGTTCCATTCCTTCCTGCAATCGCAGAACGTGCCGTTTGAAAGCGTTGTCGCGAAGGTGTGGAACAAACGGATGTTCCGCCATATCCGCGCGCAGGCGGACCAGGCGTCGCGGGTGCTGGCGGAACAGCGGGGGGCGTGCCCGGATGCGAAGGAGTGGGGGATCATGGAGCGGTTCTCCCACAAGATGTCGATCGCGCCGACGGCGTCGATTTCGATCATTGCCGGCAATTCGAGCCCGGGGATCGAGCCGATCGCGGCCAACGTGTTCTTGCAGAAGACGCTGTCGGGCAGTTTTGCGGTGCGCAACCGGCATCTGCAGCAGTTGCTGGCGGAGAAGGGGATGGATGTGGAGGAGGTGTGGTCGTCGATCACCACCAGCAGCGGCAGCGTGCAGCATCTGGATTTCCTGAGCGAGCAGGAGAAGGCGGTGTTCAAGACCGCGTTCGAGTTGGACCAGCGCTGGATTATCGAGCACGCCGCGGACCGCGCGCCGTTCATCTGCCAGAGCCAGTCGGTCAATCTGTTTCTTCCGGCGAATGTGCATAAGCGGGATCTGCATCAGATCCATTTGATGGCGTGGAAGCGGGGGGTGAAGTCGCTGTACTATTGCCGCAGCTTGTCGATCCAGCGGGCGGATAATGTCAGTGAGACGCCGGTGCGGCCGGTGGAGTTTACCGGGGTGCCGGTTGCGAATGATGCGATCGGGCCGTTGCCGCTGGTGGCTGCTGCGGCAGCGGGGCGCGCGCGGGGTGGGGCGGTGGATTATGAGGAGTGTTTGGCGTGCCAGTGAGGGGTGGGCGGATCAGCTCCTTCGCGCGTGCGATCGCTGGGCGTTGCTGTCGCGGCGGCTAAACAGG
>DATDIC010000009.1:0-2484 GCA_036521275.1 Acetobacteraceae bacterium | reverse complement strand
AAGTTTAAGTTCCAGTTCGGAACCACGCTGGTGCGGCGTCGCCTGATCCCTGTCGGCGGCCGATCGCGCTTCCCGTCAAGCGGGGGCGTAAAAGCGGCTGGTGCCCGGGAGGCGCGTTTGATCCGCTCGGGGCATCGAAGGCTCATCCCGTGCCGCCCTGCCCTGCCGCGATAGCCGGCGTGAACCGGAATCAAGCCAGCGGGTTGTGTTTATGGCTTGAGCCCCGGAGGAAGGCGATGCGCAACCTGATCACGGCGATCTTGATAGTTGTTTCGGCGGGCAGCGCTTACGCGCAAGGCAGTGCTGGTACCGGACGCACGTCCACCGGCATCGGACCGCAAACCGGCCCGGCCGGCCCAGGTATCCGAAGTGGAGGGTGGACCCAACAGCCCGCGACGGCAACGAACAATACCAGGACAAATACCAATCTCAGTCCCTCGCAGAAAAACGCGATGCCGCCGCCAAGCGCAAGGGGCTACCAGAAATGACAGCGCGCCCGCGCCGGCGAGACTCGGCATCACCAAGCAATGCGTGCTCCCCCGAGCGCGCGCCGCCTGGTGCGGGCCGGTAGCCGGGCCAAAGGGTTGCTTTGAATGGTCCCCGTTAAGTCGTCCAACACCCCCACCGTCGGCCAATTGGCCAAGGCCCACACGTTCCGCTTCCTGACGATGATAGCGACGTGGGTGCTGATCTTCGCCGCCTTCATTTATCACCCGGACTGGATTCGGGATTGGCTGAGGTTCATGACCCACTCGATTGAGTCCATCGCCGATCAGGTGCCGGAGCCATGGGGCGCGCGGCTCGAGATTATGCTGAGGGAGTTGGGCGGCTACGTTTGGATTCAGATCGCCACCGCGATCGTCCTGCTGCGGCTGATCATCTGGGTGCCGTTCCACCTTTGGCGACTAAGCAGAGAACGCAGAACCAACTATTGATCAGCGCGGCGTTGGCTCGCGCAAACGGCCTTTTGTTGCCAGCCCGCAACATGGTGCGCAGATTGTGCGCCCGTCTTAGGACAACGTTCCAATACGCCTACCATCAACGATGCCACCCTATTCCAGCCCTGGTTTCCGGGGGGCCATCTTGGAACGCCTGGCGGACGATCCTAAAGGCCCCGTTCTGCATCCCGCTCGACGATGGCGAACTTGAGACGTTTCATGCTCTGGCTGGCGATCGGCGGCCGCCGGAACGTCAGGTGCGCGAGCTGTGGAATGTCGCATCTTGAGTCCCGCACCAAAAATCTCAACAGGAAATCAATAGGATAGAAAGCAGATGGCAGGAGTGGCAGGGCTCGAACCTGCGACCCCCGGTTTTGGAGACCGGTGCTCTACCAATTGAGCTACACTCCTGCAGGGAATCCGCGTCGCCGCCGATCCGCGCCGTTTCAAGCATAGGCGGTGCCCGGATTGCAAGGGCGAAGCCATTGCCCGCGATCGGCCTGTGCAAGCCAGGCGTTCTGCGTCAGAATTCCACCACGTCCAACAGCAAGAGCGAAACGGAGAGACCATGAACGCGCCATCCGCCGCCCAGCGCACCGCCGCCCCCCAGACCCCCTCCCTTCCCTTCGCAAAACCGGAATCGCTAGGGCTGTCATCGACCCGACTGCAGCGCATGTCTGATGCGTTCAAGCGCGATATCGACAAGGGCATCATCCCGGGCGCGACCGTGATGGTGGCCCGCCGCGGCCAGATCGGCTGGTTCGAGGCGCTCGGCAGGCAAAGCCCTGTGGCGGCCGCGCCGATGGCGCACAACAGCCTGTTCCGCGTGTTCTCGATGACCAAGCCGATCGTTTCCGTCGGCATCATGATGCTGCTCGAGGACGGCCAGTTCCTGCTCAACGATCCCGTCGCCAAATACATTCCGGAATTTGCGAACCAGAAGGTCGGCGTCGAGACCAACGGCAAACTTGATCTGGTGCCGCTCCGGCGACCGATGACGATCCAGGACCTGCTGCGCCACACCTCGGGCATCACCTACGACCATACCGGCAACACCCTGGTGCAACAGCTTTATCAGCAGTCGCGGCTGCGCAGCCGCAAAATCACGAACGCCGAACATGCCGCCATTGTCGCCAGCCTGCCCTTGATCTGCCAGCCCGGCGCGGAATGGAATTACAGCCGCTCCACCGACATTCTCGGCCGCCTCATCGAGGTGGTGACCGGTCAAACGCTGGGTATCTTCCTGAGCGAGCGCATTCTCACTCCGCTGCAAATGACCGAGACCGCCTTTCACACCGGGCAGGAAAACGCCGGCCGTCTCGCCGAACCGTTCCTGACCGATCCCTGGAACGGCGAAAAGGTGCAGCTCTTCAATATGCTGGAGAAGCCGGCGATGGAATCCGGTGGCGGCGGGCTGGTATCGACCACGATGGACTATGCGCGGTTCTGCCAGATGCTGCTCGGTGGCGGCACGCTCGACGGTATCCGGATCATCGGTCGCAAGACGCTTGAACTGATGGCGTCGGACCATCTCGCTCCGAATGTG
>DATDIC010000008.1:0-5529 GCA_036521275.1 Acetobacteraceae bacterium | reverse complement strand
ATCCTTCTACCGCAAGCCGGACGATGAAAGCCTGGAACTCGTGCGGCTCGGCTCACATAGCGAGCTGGGGTTTTGAAGCGAAGAGACACGCAGGGGCGATCCATCAAAGGTTCCCGTGCGTTGTCGACATGTTTGATAGGGGCTTTATGGAAAGCCGGGTTGTTTTCCGTTACGGAAATGTAGGATAGCCGTGAGGCTAAGGAATACGTTGCATTCGGCTCTTGCCTTCTTAACGTCCACTGGTTAGCGGTTGAAATTGGACGCGGTAGAAAACAAAGCTACGCAACGTAGACCGTCGCTTGCCGGTCATGGGATCGCCTCAGCACGTGGTGTGTAGCAGACATTCCGGCAGATATCGCGATGACGTGCTGATTGTGCGTCGAGGGTCTTTCAACTTGGCCCCCCATTCATCAACGCCGTCAAACATGCCATCCGCACGGAATCGGACAACCCACGTGCTACCATCCTTATAGCCCACGCGCCTTGGCCCGGCTGCGGCCTTCCGCCGTGCGTGTGCGGATAAGATCGCGCTCTACGTCCGCCAGCCCGCCGAGAACGGCAATCATTAAGCGCCCGGTGCTGGTGGCGGTGTCGGCTCACGGCGCCCCCAGTGAGCAGAATTGCGCGCCGGCGTCCACAAAAAGCCATCAATACGCGATCGCCTGCCAGACCGCGTCAACCTGAACCGATCGCGCTCATCCGCGCTGGATCAGCTCGATGGAGACATTCTCCGGCCCGCGCAGGAAGGCAATGCGCACGCCTGGTCGGATCGTCGTCGGGTCCATGGTGAACGCGACGTCCTTGGCTTTCAGTTCCGCCACCGCCTGGTCGATATCGCTCACGGTCAGGCCGATATGCTCCAGTCCAAAATAGGGCGGCTGCGGCGGGGCAGCGGTACCGAGCTTCGGACTGGCGGGCGCGATGAACACCTTCTGGCCCCCGCCAAGGCTGAGATCGATCCGCGTCGCGCCGTCCGGCTGCGGTGTGCGGATTATCTCTGCACCGAGCATACGTTCATACCACCGCGCGGTCGCTTCCGGGTCTGGGCTGCGCAGGTGGATATGCTCCCAGGTGAACGTCGTCATCGTGTGCTCCCCGTTACTGCGCGGGATTACCTCACGCTTCATCACCCACGGCAAGCGTCGCGGCGTGGGCCGACAGGATCGGGCGCACGAACTCCGCCAGATCGCCGCCGGCAAACAGATATCCGCCCATGCCCGCGGCGGCAGCGGCTTGCAGGTCCGTGGGCTGGTCCCCGATCAGGATGCAGCGCTCCGGCTTCAGGTTCCAGGCACGCATCAGGTCCAGCAGCATTCCCGGCTCTGGTTTGCGCCAGTCGCTGACGCGCCGATACGCGGCAACCGCTCCATCCGGATGATACGGGCAGTAGCGCGCGTCATCGATGGTTCCCCGATGCAGCCGTGCCTGTTCGCCTACCCAGGCCAGCAGGTCCCGTACCGCCCCCTCGTCATAGAGGCCACGAGCCACGCCCGACTGGTTGGTGACGAGGAATACGTGCCACCCGCTCTCCGTTGCCAGCCGGATCGCGTCGAGCGCCCCCTCTATCCAGTCCCACCGGTCGCGCGTCCCGACATGCCCGTGATCGACATTGAGCACCCCGTCGCGATCCAGGAACAGGGCCGGCCGGCGCCCCAGCCGCGCGGGCAGTTCAGCGCGGGCGCGCGCCAGGTCCTCGGGAATGCCGATATCGATGAACCATCCTTGGGCCACCGTGCCGGCCAGCCGGCCAGCCCGAGCGAGTGAGGGGAGCACGTCACGCTCCAGCGAGCAAACCGGTGTTACATGTGCCAGCACCTGCCGGTCGAAAGCGTAAAGCCCGGCGTTGATAATGCCTGGCTGTCCGGCGTCTGGCCGGGCGCGGAATGCGATGACCCGATCCCCTTCCAGCGTCACAACGCCATAGCGAGAGGCATCCTCGATCCCCCGCAGCAGCATGCGCCCGACGATTTGCGGCGGATCGCCGGCCATGTCGGCCAACAGGCAGGCCAGATTGCAGTCGAACAGGCTGTCGCCGTTGCACAGCAGGAATTGCTCGTCCAGCAGGCTCGCGGCATGGAACAGCGCGCCGCCGGTGCCGGCAGGCGCTGGCTCGGTCGAGAAGCGAACCTCCACCGGCCGGGGCAGCCCGGCGGCGGCCTGACGAACCGCCTGTTCCACGGCGTTCGAGAGATGCCCCGTCAGGAGCAGGAATTCATCGATGCCGAACCGCAGCAGCTCCTGCATCAGCCAGGCCAGGAAGGGCCGGCCGCCGATGTCCAGCACCGGTTTCGGGGTCGCCGCGGTGATCGTCCCCAGCCGCGTGCCGAGGCCGCCGGCCAGGATAGCGCATTGACGGATCGCGCCGCGCACCGTCAGGCAGGGACCAGCTCCGGGAACATCGCCCGCTCGACCAGCGCGCAAAACACGTGCGCCGCGGTGATATGGAGCTGCTGGATGATCGCCGTTTCGTCGGCCGGAGCACGGAACAGCAGGTCGCAGCGATCCGCCATCGGGCCGCCGGCCCGGCCCCCGAAGCCCAGGCAGCGTATCTGCCTGCCCCGCGCCGCGTCCAGCGCGCGAAGCACGTTCGGCGACCGCCCCGAGGTGGAAATCCCCAGCAGCACGTCACCCGGCTGGCCCAACCCGAGCACCTGCCGCTCGAACACATGCTCGTAACCGTAGTCATTTCCGGTCGCCGTCATCACCGAGCCATCGACGGTGAGTGCGATTGCCGGCAGCGGCGCATGATCGAACATCAGCCGGGAAATGAATTCCCCGGCGATGTGCTGGGAGTCGCCCGCGCTGCCCCCGTTCCCGGCAATCATCAGCTTGTGGCCGCCCCGCATGGCGGCACTGGTGATTGTAGCCATTTCCGCCAGCAGGTCACGTACCGCCGGGTCGCCCGCGAGTTCGCTCATCGCCGCGGCGGAGCGTGACAGGAACTGATCGATAAACCGCCGGTTCTCTTGTGTCATGACGGTACACTCGCCCAACGGAGGGCCGGTTGCCAAGCACGAAATCAGCGTGGCAGCCGCCGAGTACCATTCGATGCCGCCTGACGCTTCTTGTTGTTGCGGGTCCTCGCAGCTTGTATAACACGCGGGCGCAACTCCGAATGGTCACGCACGCAAATGGACGACATTGTCGGCCGGCCACATCGCGCCGTCGGGCTCCGCCGCGCCCTGCACCACGCTGTCCGTGCCCGCGCACCGCTGCGTCTCGGCCTCGCCGGCGGCGGCACCGACCTGCCGAGCTACGCGGAATCGCATGGCGGCGCGGTGCTGAACGCGACGATCGACCGGTACGCCTTTGCGTCCATTCAGCCGCGTGACGATACGCGGCTGGTCTTCGATGCGTGCGATGTCGGGCAGGAGGAAAGCCACGTCGCCTCCACAACGATACCGAATTCCCGCCTGCTGCTGCACCGTGGCGTGTACGAACACATGGTGCGCGAGTATAACGACAGCGTGCCGTTGCCCATCACCGTGACCACGGTGGTGGATGCCCCGATGGGGTCCGGCCTTGGCTCCTCGTCGGCGCTGGTGGTCGCTCTGATCGAGGCATACTGCGCCTATCTGGATGTTCCGCTCGGCCGGTATGAGGTCGCCCATCTTGCCCACCAGATCGAGCGGGTCGACCTAGGACTTGCCGGCGGACAGCAGGACCAGTTCTCCGCCGCGTTCGGCGGCATCAACTTCATCGAATTCCTGCAAGGCGGGCGTGTGATCGTTAATCCGCTGCGCTTTCCCCAGGCCGTCATCAACGAGCTGGAATCTTCGCTGGTGGTCTGCTTCTCCGGCCAGTCGCGCATGTCCGACCAGATAATCCGCCAACAGTCACAGCGCCTAGAGGCTGGCAGCGCAGAGGCGCTGGACGCGATGCACCAGCTCAAGCAGGACGCGTCGGACATGAAACGGGCCGTGCTGCTCGGCGACATGCGGGGATTCGCTGCGATCCTGGAGCGCTCCTGGATCGCCAAGAAGCGCACTGCGCCGGCCATTTCCAATGCTCATATCGACGATATGGAAATCCGCGCCCGCCGCAACGGCGCCATGGCGGCCAAGGTGTCCGGCGCCGGCGGGGGCGGCTTCATGATGTTCGTCGTTCCATCGGAGCGGCGATATCGCCTGATTACGGCGTTGAACGACGCCGGTGGCCAGGCTTACCCGGTGAAGCTGACTGAACGCGGCAGTGAGGCGTGGGCAATTCCAGCACAGCATTGACCCCCGACAACACCGCTCCCACACAGCTTCCGGCCGGCCCCGCCATGCGGCAGCCGGAGCCGCGCGCCAGCGTAGCGCATCAGGGCCGGCGAAAGCTGATCTTCATCAGCCACCGCATCCCATATCCGTTGACCAAGGGAGAAAAGATCCGCGGCTACAATCTGATCACGCATTTCGCCAAATCGTATGATGTGTATCTGGGCTGCCTGATCGACGATGCGACGGACTGGGAGCATGTCGCGCATCTGCGCACCATCTGCACCGAAGTAGCTGCATTCGGCATCGACAAGCGCCGGCAGAAGCTGAAGGCGCTGGCACATATCCGCCCGGGCCAGCCGCTGATGACGGATTACTACTCTCATCCGGGGCTGCGCGACTGGGTCGATGCGACGATGGCGCGGGTGAATATGGATATCATCTATATCTACTCGGCGGCGATGGCGCCCTACGCGCTGCACCTCGATCGTCCGGGCAAGATACTGGACATGCAGGATATCGATTCCGAGAAGTGGGCGCTTTACGCGCGCCAGTCGCGCTGGCCGATGCGCGCCGTCTGGGCACGTGAGGCACGCACGCTGCTGGCCTATGAACGTCGGGCCGCGATGGCATGCGATGCGACCTTCTTCGTGACTGAAGCGGAGACGCGCCGGTTTGCCGAGCTGGCGCCGGAAACTGCCGATCGCCTCACCTGGATCGAGATGGGCGTGGACCTGGAGCGGTTCTCGCCCTCGATCAGCTTTCCGTCCCCCTTTGTGGGCGATGGTCCGCATCTGGTGTTCACCGGCAACATGGATTACTGGCCGAATGCCGATGCGGTGATTTGGTTTGCGGATCAAGTGCTGCCGCTGATCCGGCGCCGCCGGGCTGACGCGCAATTTCATATCGTCGGCAACAACCCAGGGCCGGATGTGCTGCGGCTGCGACGGCTTCCAGGCGTGAACGTCACCGGCCGCGTGCCGGACGTGCGGCCGTACGTGGCGCATGCGGATGTTTCGGTCAGCCCGCTGCGGATGGCGCGCGGCGTGCAGAACAAGGTGCTGGAGGCGATGGCGATGGGCCGCCCAGTGGTCGCCACCCCCCAGGCGTTCGAGGGCGTGCGTGCGCTGGCCGGACGCGACCTGCTGGTAGCAGATGGCGCGGAGGAAACCGCCCGGACAGTGCTGGATGTAGTGGACGGACGCCATCCGACGCTGGGCGCGAGTGGGCGGCAGGCAGTGGAACGCGGATACGCTTGGTCGGGCATCTTGCAGAAGTTGGACATGTATCTGGAGCGCAGCGCTGCAGACATACCGACCGACACTGGTAA
>DATDIC010000007.1:0-5487 GCA_036521275.1 Acetobacteraceae bacterium | reverse complement strand
CTCGGGCGGGGTTTCGGATTGCGGCTCGGGGGGAGTCGGGGCAGGCGGCTCGGTCATTGCAGCAGGGCCAGCATCTCGTCCTGGGTGGGATGGGCGGCGGTCCTTATCCGCCGCCAGGGAAGCGAGCCTAATGCCACGGCTACGGCCCGCCCGATAGCGCACGCCTCGGCGACGCCGACCGTCTCCTCCAGGGCCGCCTCCTGCACCAGCCTCACCATGCAGCGCGCCGTCTCCGCGGAGAAGAACAGCGCCGCACCGACACTCCTCCCCCCCAGTGCCTCGCGCGCCGGCTCTGGCAGGCGCGGCGCGGGCAGCGCCTCATACACCGCACAACGGGTCACTTCGGCGGCATGATCCCGCAGCATGGCACGAAGCGTCTCTCCCTGCCCCTTGCCGGTCAGCAGCAGCAGCCGCCGCCCCGCCGGAAGTTCCCGACGCACCAGCAGCGCCAGCATCGCCGCGTCACCGTCAGCGTTGCGTATATCGGTAAACCCCGCGCGGCGCGCCCGCCCAGCCGTCGCCGCCCCGACTGCGAAAACCGGCCGGTTGCGCGCCCAGTCCGGCAGTGCGGGCACCGCATTGCGACTGGTCACCAGCACAGCATCAGCGTCGGACGGCAGGACGGGATTCAAGCTCCGGATCTCGAGCAGGGGCGCCACCACCACCCGCCGTCCCATTGCCGTCACGCGCCGGGCGGTTTCCGCCGCGGCAGGCTGCGGCCGGGTGATCAGCACGGCACCCCTGTCAGTCAAACAAATCGGCCGGCGAATCGGCGCGCAGCGCGGTTCCAAGCTCGACGCCGATCCGCTGCGCATCCACCGCCATCCCCTCCAGCTCGCGGCGCAGCAGGAACGATCCGTCCGGTCGGGCGACCAGGCCAGTCAGATGCACCCGCCCCGCCCCCGACACACAAGCGTAGGCGCCGATCGGCGTCCGGCAAGACCCATCGAGCACCCCGAGCAACGCCCTCTCGGCAGTCGCGGTCACCTGTGCGTCCGGGTCCGTGATCGCCGCCAGCAGTTCGCGCAGCTCACCATCATCGGCGCGCACCGTCACCCCGATCACCCCCTGCCCGGCGGCCGGCACCATCTGCTCCGGCTCCAACACCACCCAGCCAGGGTCCTCCAACCGCATCCGCCGCAGCCCCGCCAACGCCAGCACGGTCGCATCGGCGTCGCCGCGCGCCAGCTTGGCCAGCCGCGTCTGCACATTGCCCCGCAGCGTCACGATCCGCAGGTCCGGCCGCACGTGCAGCAACTGCGCCTGCCGCCGCGCCGAGGCGGTTCCCACACGCGCGCCCGTCGGCAGCATCCGCCAGGGTCCCGCTTCGCTCGGAAGGCGTGCGGAAACAACTGCATCGCTTTCCTTGTCCCCGCGATTCTTTCCGCCATCCCCGCGATCGCTTTCGTCATCCCCGCGCTCGTTTCCGTCATCCCCGCGATCGCTTTCGTCATCCCCGCGAAAGCGGGGATCCACGGCCGCCGCTGGAGTCCCGCGTTCGCCGGAATGGCCGGCGGATTCCGCTATCTCGTGACGAGCCCCTGACGCTGGCAAAGCGGATGGATGGGACGACGCGGCACCACTGCCCACGATCAGCACATCCCGCGCGTCCTCCCGCCGCAGCAAACAGGCAAGCACCACCCCATCGGGCAGCGCCGTCTCCAGGTCCTTCAGGCTGTGCACCGCGAAATCGATCCGCCGCTCCACCAACGCCTCGTGGATCTCCTTCGCGAACAGCCCCTTGCCGCCGATCTCCGCCAACCTGCGATCCTGCACCGCATCCCCCGTGGTGCGGATCGGCTGCTCCTCGAACACATTCATGTCGCGCAGCACCGGGCAGAAGCCCCGCAGCAGCGCCAGGAACTGCCGCGTCTGCACCAGCGCCAGGGGCGAGCCGCGCGTGCCCACGCGCAGCGGCAGGCTGCGGCTAGGCGGCCGGACATGCACGGGCGGGCTGGCGGCGCTCATGCGCTGCTCCTAGAGCATCATCGCTTCAGGATGAAGCGGTCATGCCCCATGATTCTCCATTTGAGAGCGTGATGCATATTTGTGGGCGATTTCCCTTGGGGCGATTTCGCCGCAAACAATCTCGCTCTATTACCCCCACGCCGCGCAGCAAAGTGGAGACCGGCGAATGCGCCCCGTGCTGGGGATCGAAACCTCCTGCGACGAGACCGCCGCCGCGGTGCTCGACGAAGCCGGCCACGTCCTTGCCAGTTCCGTCGCCAGCCAGGACGAGCACGCGGCCTATGGCGGCGTAGTGCCTGAGATCGCCGCCCGCGCCCATCTGGCGCTGCTGCCGGAAATGCTGCGCCGGGTCATGGCGAACGCCGGCCTGGGCTTCCACGATCTGGGCGGGGTCGCCGCTACGACCGGACCAGGGCTGATCGGCGGGCTGATCGTCGGCTCGCAGATGGGAAAAGGTATCGCGCTCGCCGCGAAGCTTCCCTTCGTTGCCGTGAACCACCTGGAGGCGCACGCCCTCACGGCCCGCTTGCCTGGCCTGGTTCCCGGCGGTGCCCCCTTCCCTTACCTGCTTCTGCTGGTTTCCGGCGGCCACTGTCTTTGCGTGTCGGTGGAGGGCGTCGGGCGGCATGCAAAGCTAGGCGGCACGGTCGATGACGCCGTGGGGGAAGCATTCGACAAGGTTGCGAAGCTGTTGGGTCTAGGCTGGCCGGGAGGGCCGGCACTGGAACGGCTGGCCGCGACCGGCGATCCGGGGCGGCACCGGTTCCCCCGACCCATGCTCGGCCGGGCTGGCTGCGATTTCAGCTTCTCCGGGCTCAAAACCGCAGTCGCGCAGGAAGTGGCGCGGCATCCCCCCGGCCCGCTGCCGATCCGGGATGCCGCGGATATCGCCGCCGGCTTCCAGGCCGCGGTGGTCGATGTGCTGGCCGATCGCATGACCCACGCCATGGCCGCGTTCGCGAGCCGCCATGGCACGCAAGGCTTGCTGGTGGTGGCCGGCGGCGTGGCCGCCAACCAGGCGATCCGCGCCACGCTGGAAACGACTGCCGCGCGCTCGGGCTTCCGTTTCGTCGCACCGCCGCCGGCACTTTGCACTGACAACGCGGTGATGGTCGCCTGGACCGGGATCGAACGGCTGCGGCTCGGCCTGACCGACACGCTGGACACCGCACCCCGTCCGCGCTGGCCGCTCGAACTGCTGGGTCAGCAACCTGATCGCGCACGATCCCACGACAGCGAAGGAGAACCGAAATGAAAATCACCGGCTGCAAGACCTTCCTGGTGGATGCACACCGCGCCAACTTCATCTTCGTCAAGCTGACCACCGATTCCGGGTACGAGGGCCTGGGCGAAGCAACGGTGGAATGGAACGAAAGGGCGGTGGTCGCGGCCATCCAGGAGCTGGGCGAATTCCTTGTCGGCAAGGATCCGTTCGCGACCGATTATCTTATTTCGACCATGCACCGTAACTCCTACTGGCGCACCGGCGTCGTCTTCCGCAGCGCGTTGAGCGGTGTGGAGGCAGCCCTGCTCGACATCAAGGGCAAGGCGCTCGGCGTGCCGGTGTATGAACTGCTTGGTGGCAAGCATCGCGACGTGGTGGCATGTTACGGCAACGGCTGGTTCTCCGGCGCGAAAAGCGCGGAAGATTTCGCTCGCAAGGCGACCGAGGCGGTGCGTATGGGCTTCCAGGCCCTGAAATGGGATCCGTTCGGAGCCGCCTACCTGGAAATGGACCGCCCGGCGCGCAATCGCACCATCGAGATCGTCGAGGCGGTCCGTGCCGCCGTGGGACCGGATATCGACCTGATGATCGAGGTGCATGGTCGGCTGAACGTGCCGACCGCGATCGCAATGGCGCGCGCGCTGGCGAAATTCGAGCCGCGCTGGTTCGAGGAGCCGGTTCCACCGGAAAGCATCGATGCGCTTGCCGACGTGCGCGCCAACAGCCCCATCCCGATCGCGACCGGCGAGCGCTATTATGAGCCGGAGCGATTCATGGAGCTGATCCAGAAGCGCGCGGTCGATATCCTGCAGCCCGACGTCAGCCATGTCGGCGGCATACTGGAGGCGCAGAAGATCGCCGCCATGGCGCATGCGCGATTCCTGCCCGTGGCGCCGCATAATCCGACCGGCCCGGTGGTGAACGCGATGACCCTGCAGCTTGCCGCCACGATCCCGAATTTCTGCATCCTGGAGACGATCGCGGTGGATGTACCGTGGCGCAAGGAGATCGTGACGGAGTCGCTGGTGTTCAGCAACAGCGAGATACGCATCCCGGACCAGCCCGGCCTCGGCCTGGAGCTGAATGAAGAAGCCTGTCTGCGTCACCCCTACGTCCGCCACCCGCTGCGCCAGTTCGACGGCAATCTCACGATGATCAAGCCGGAAGGGTCGGTTCCGTTCGTGACCAGCCGGGAGTAGGAGAACAAAAAGCATGAAGCGGATTCTGTTCACCGGCGGCAGCGGCAAAGCAGGGCGGCACGTGGTGCCGTGGCTGCACGACCAGGGCTACGAAATTCTCAACTTCGATCTACAGGCTCTGACGCATCCACAGGTCACCACGCTGATCGGCGACGTCACGGATGGTGGCCAGGTGTTCAACGCAATGACAAGCCACTTCAGCCGCACCGGCCTGAAGCTGGGACGACCGCCCGGACCAGTGGATGCGGTGGTCCATTTTGCCGCGATCCCGCGCATCCTTCTGCGTTCGGACGATGAGACATTCCGCGTCAACGTGATGGGCACCTATAACGTGATCGAGGCGGCGATGAAGCTCGGCATCCGCAAGGTCGTCATCGCGTCCAGCGAGACGACCTATGGCGTCTGCTTCGCGGAAGGAGACCGATCGTTTCATCATTTTCCGCTGGAGGAGGACTACGACATCGACCCGATGGACAGCTACGGCCTGTCCAAGGTGGTCAACGAGAAGACCGCGCGTGCCTTCGCGGCTCGCTTCGAGGCGGATATCTACGCGTTGCGTATTGCCAACGTGATCGAGCCGCATGAGTACGGGCGATTTCCCGGCTTCGTCGCGGACCCGGCGTCGCGCAAGCGCAACGCGTGGAGCTACATCGACGCCCGCGACCTGGCGCAGATCGTGCATCTATGTCTGCAAAAGGACGGCCTTGGCTTTCAGGTCTTCAACGCCGTGAATGACACTGCGACCAATGACAAGCCGACCGCGGAATTCCTGGCGGAGTGGTGCCCGGACGTCCCGCTGACCCGGCCGATGGCGGGATACGAGGCGCCGCTGTCGAACCGGAAGGCACGAGAGACACTCGGTTTCACCGAGCGGCATAACTGGCGCGACGAGGTACGGTCGCTTGCTTCGGCCAATGCCAGCGGCCCGAAGTCTTGACTCGTCCGGGGGATCATCGCGGGCGCACGAACTGCTGCTGGACCGCTGGAATAAGATATAAGCCGGACGGAGCTGACGCATGAACCTACCATTCGACCGGGGCCTGTTCGGCCAGTTGCGGCACGACGCGGCCGGGCACTGGCGCGACTATGTCGAAC
>DATDIC010000006.1:0-2343 GCA_036521275.1 Acetobacteraceae bacterium | reverse complement strand
GGCCGGGCCAGAAAATGTCGATCGCAACAAACCGCCAGCGGTCGCTTCCGAAGATTTCAGCTTTATGCTGGAGCAGGTGCCGGGCGCCTATATCAATCTTGGCAACGGCGAGCAGGGCGCGCCGGTGCACAACCCCAACTATAATTTCAACGACGATGCGATCCCGCACGGATCGGCGCTCTTTGCCCGCCTGGTGGAACGCAAGCTGCTGCGCGGGGTCGGAGATGAATCGCGGTAGCCACGCGCATTACTGCGCGCGCCCCGCACAGAACCGTACGAGCGGCATTCCCGCATACGGCTCCAACCTTGCGTGCTTTGACGCTCCAAGACCCGGCTGGTCTCCCGGCGCACTGCCAACACGCGCTGAGGGTGACCTACATTCGTCATTCCCGCGAAAATCGGGAATCCAGCCATAAATTCAGGGGAGTACTCGTCCGATGCACTGGTCCCGCACCGTTACTGTCGTCGGCGTCCACGCGGAAGGAGAGGCCGCGCGCGTGATTACCGGGGGGGTGCTGCCGCCGCCGGGTGGCACGATGTTCGAGCGGATGTGCAATCTGCGCGACCATGGCGATTCGCTACGCCGTCTGCTGCTGTTCGAGCCGCGCGGTGCGGTGACGCTGTCGCTCAATCTGGTTATCCCACCCTGTGCACCGGAAGCGGATGTCGGGCTGATCATCATGGAATCGCAGTATTACGTGCCGATGTCGGGGTCCAATACGATCGCCACGGTTACGGCGCTGCTGGAGACCGGCATGGTGCCGATGCGCGAACCGGAGACGGTGCTGACGCTCGATACGCCCGGCGGGCTGGTGCGCGTGACTGCGGAATGTCGCGATGGGCGTTGCGTGCGGGTGCGGTTTCGCAATGTGCCGTCCTTCGTGCTGCATCGTGATCGGGCGATCGAGGTGGGCAGGATGGGCACGGTAACGGTGGATGTCGCTTATGGCGGGATGCTGTACGCGATCGTGGATGCCGCGCGGCTGGGGTTCAGCATCGACCCGCATGAGGCGCGCGATCTGGTGGCGGTTGGCGAACGCATCAAGGCGGCGGCGGCCGAGCAGCTTCCGGCGGTGCATCCGGAGAACCCGCAGATCCACACGGTAAACCAGACGCTATTCGCCGGTCCGCTGACGGCGACGGCCAATGGCAAGACGGGGCGCAATGCGGTGATCGTTTCGCCTGGTCGCATCGACCGTTCGCCATGCGGCACTGGCACGTCGTCACGGCTGGCCGTGCTGCATGCCAAAGGCGAGATGCGGGTGGGCGAGACGCTGGACCATGTTTCGATCATCGGTACGCACTTCCATGGGCGTATCGAGGCGACGAGTTCGGTCGGAGGATTGCCGGCGATCGTCAACAGCATTGCCGGGCGGGGATGGGTTACCAGTATCAGTCAATACGGACTTGATCCGGACGACCCGCTGCCGGAAGGCTACACGCTGCCGGATACGTGGTTTGCATAGCCTGAGCATGAAGTTTCGGCCGATCCAAGACGATTCCGTGCCGCGCATTACCGCGTTTACGTCCACCGGGGGCACGGCGCTCGATCTCGACCCTTTGATCGACCGTCATGACGCCGCGGAAGCCGTTGGCAGCAATTACTATCTTGGAGCGTAGTTCGATTCGCGTGGCGGCACGATCAACCCACTCGCCTTTGTACGTGGCCTTGCGCGTGCAGCGATCGGCGCCGGGGCCAGACTGCATGAAAAATCGCCGGCCCGACGCCTGACGCACACCGGGCGCGCCTGCGTATGCGAAGAATCCCGCTGTCGGGCCGTTTCATCTGCTGACCGATCCGCTGATTTCTCTGCCCGGCAACATGGCGATGCTGCCGGAGCCGAGCACCCGTTTCGTGGAGGTTGTCAACGCCTGGATCGACTACAATCATGGCTCCGGACAGATACGCGACTGGATGCCTTCGTCCGCGCGGGTTGGTGATTACCCGCTCGCCTGAATCTGTTCGGCGTGATGGCATGCCACCTGCGCGCCCTCCATCACCCGCAGCTTCGGTCTCTCCACCCGGCATTGCTCCGTCGCATGTGGGCACCGTGTATGATACGCGCAGCCCGCGGGGGGTGACAGCGGCGAGGGCGGCTCCCCCCGTACCGCTTCGCGGACGCGCACCGCCCGCAATCCCGGCGTCGCCGCCAGCAGCGCGCGCGTATAAGGATGCAGCGGCTGCGCAAACAGCGCCTCTCGTGGCGCCTGCTCCACAACACGGCCGAGATACATCACCATCACCTCGTCGGCGATATGCCGCACGACGGACAGGTCGTGGCTGATGAACACGTACGCCACACCGAATTCGTCCTGCAAATCGAGCAGCAGGTTCAGCACCTG
>DATDIC010000005.1:0-16608 GCA_036521275.1 Acetobacteraceae bacterium | reverse complement strand
AGACATCCAGCACCTGTTCGGCGACGAAGTGGCGCGGCTCGTCGACGGCGTCACCAAGCTCTCCAAGATCGAATTCCAGAGCGCGCAGGAAAAGCAGGCGGAAAACTTCCGCAAGCTCGTGCTTGCCATCAGCCGGGATATCCGGGTGCTTCTGGTGAAGCTCGCGGACCGGCTGCACAACATGCGGACACTGCATTTCGTGCGCGATGCCGAGCGACGCAAGCGGATTGCGCGCGAGACGATGGACATCTACGCGCCGCTCGCCGAGCGCATCGGCATGGATACCGTGAAGGTCGAGTTGCAAACGCTGGCATTTTCGCAATTGGAGCCGGAGGCCTATGACACCATTCAGGCTCGGCTGAACTTTCTTCGCGGGCAGGGCGCTGATGTGATCGAGGAGGTGCGTCGGGACCTGCGGCGCGTCTGCGAGGGTTCCGGGATCGAGGTGATGGAGGTGACCGGACGGGAGAAGTCACCTTTCTCGATCTGGGAGAAAATGCAGCAGCGGAACGTCGCGTTCGAGCAGTTGTCGGACATCATGGCGTTCCGCATCGTGGTGCCGACGAAGGAGACCTGCTACGGGGCGCTGGGGGCGGTGCACTCGGCGTTTCCGGTGATCGCCGGGCGTTTCAAGGATTACATCTCGACACCGAAATCTAATGGCTACCAAAGCCTGCACACGGGCGTCACGCTGCGTGAGCCACATAACCAAAAGATCGAGGTGCAGATAAGAACGCAGGAAATGCACGAGGTGGCGGAAGCCGGTGTGGCCGCCCACTGGCTGTACAAGCAACTGGATGCGGTCGGGAAAACGTCGATGAACGACTTGCACCGGTTTCGCTGGGTGCAGGACTTGCTGGAAATATTGGAGAATTCGTCGGCGCCCGACGAGTTTTTCGAAAACACCAAGCTGGAATTGTATGGCGACCAGGTCTTCTGCTTCACCCCGAAAGGACAGCTTATTCAGCTTCCACGGGGCGCCACTCCGGTCGATTTCGCTTATGCGGTGCACAGCCAGATCGGGGATACCTGCGTCGGCGCCAAGGTGAACGGCCGGCTGATGCCACTGCGGTACCAACTGCAGAACGGCGATCAGGTGGAGATCATGGTCTCCCGCGGGGGAACGCCGTCGCCGCAATGGGAACGATTCGTCGTAACGGGGAAGGCGCGGTCGCGGATCCGCCGGTTCATGCATCAGCAGCAGCGGCAGGAGCATCTGGACGCCGGTCGCGCGGAACTGGCCAAGTCGTTCCGACAGGCGGGCGTAGATGGGTCGGAAAAGGCGCTTGAACCGGCCTTGAAGACACTGAAGTTCGCCTCGGTCGAGGACCTGGCGATTGCGGTGGGCAACGGCAATATCGGACCGCGGGATGTGGTGCACGCGGCGTACCCCGAATTGCGGCAGACACCCCGCGCACCGCGGGTGGTGCCCACCTTGCCGCCGCGCCCGACGGGGCGTGGGTTGCGGCTGGACAGCGGGATGCCGATCAGCGGCCTGGTGCCCGGGATGGCATATCACTTTGCCGGCTGCTGCCATCCGGTTCCGGGTGACGACATCGTGGGCATCGTTGCGACTGGGAAGGGAGTAACTATTCACGCGCGCGATTGTCAGACGCTGGAGAGCTTTGCCGCGACTCCGGAGCGTTTCATCGATGTTGCGTGGAACCCGGAAGCACTGGAGCGTCCGGTGAATCACACGGCGCGCATCAGCGTCATTGCCGAAAATGAGCCGGCAGCGTTGGCCGATCTTACCAATACACTAGCGAAACATGAGGGTGCCATAGCAAATTTGAAGATTGTCAACCGACAGCAGGATTTCATGGAGATTCTCGCGGATGTTGATGTTCGTGATGTCGGGCACCTGAGCAAAGTGATTGCAGGATTGCGGGGCATGAACCGGATCAAGAGCGTGGAACGGGCAAGGAGCTAGTCCGAACGGATGATCATCGGTCTGGGATCCGACTTGATGGATATTCGCCGGATCGAGGCGGTCATCGAACGGCACGGTGATCGATTCCTGGAACGGGTATTCACGCCGACGGAACGGGCGAAAGCGGCCCGACGAGCGGAGCGGATACGAGCGGCGACGTTCGCCAAGCGATTCGCGGCAAAGGAAGCTGCGGCGAAGGCGCTGGGCACCGGCTTTCGGCGGGGCGTGTTCTTCTCCGATCTGGGGGTGGTAAACCTGCCGTCTGGCCAGCCGACCATGGAAATGAAGGGAGGCGCGGCCCAACGGCTGGCGGAGATCACTCCGGCGGGTATGCAGGCGATGGTGGCGCTGACGATGACGGACGAATATCCGTACGCCTATGCGCAGGTCATCATCTCGGCGGAGCCTCTCCAGGCATAGGGGTCAGACCGTTGCGGGTTTGCCGTTCCTTGACACTGGTCGTCGCGATGCGCTTGATCCGCCGCACTCTGGACCGGATACCCTCCCCGTATGGCTGCAAGTAAGGCGAAGCGTAAATCAGGCAGCATCGTCGATAACGTGAAGACGATCGTCTATGCGGTCGTCATCGCTGTCGTTATCCGGACTTTCCTGTTCGAACCGTTCAACATCCCTTCGGGAAGCATGATCCCGACTCTGCTAGTCGGCGATTATCTGTTCGTGGCGAAGTACAGCTACGGGTTTTCACACTTCTCATTCCCGTTCTCCCCGGATTGGTTTTCCGGGCGGATTTTCGGCAGCGTGCCACATCGCGGGGACGTGGTGGTGTTTCGCTATCCGCCTGATCCGTCCGAAGATTATATCAAGCGGGTCATCGGCCTGCCCGGTGATCATGTGCAGGTGCGGGAAGGTCAGCTCTACATCAACAGCCAATTGGTGCCGCGAGAGCCGGCGGGCGACTACGTGACCGACGAGGACGGGATCCACATGGTGCTGCGCCGTTACAAGGAGGATCTGCCTGGCGGCGCCGACCATTATCTCCTGAAGGCCACCGATCAGGGGGACATGAACAATACCAACGAGTACGTGGTGCCGGCTCACGAACTGATGGTGCTCGGGGACAATCGCGACAACAGCGCCGATAGCCGCTTCTGGGGCTATGTGCCGATGGAGAACCTGGTCGGCAAGGCCGAGGTCATTTTCTTCTCCATTGATTCCCGCGACCCTTGGTGGGAGTTCTGGTCATGGCCGTTCGAGATCCGTTGGGGCCGGATCGGGATGTTGATCCACTGACGCAGTGCGGCAGGGCGCCGGCGCGGCCGGGATAGGACCGAGGGCGATGCCGATCGAAGAAACGCTTGGCCACCGATTCTCTCGCCCTGACCTGTTGCGTGAGGCGCTGACCCATCGATCGGCCGCACGGCGGGGGCCGCTCGGGGCGGCTTCCAACGAACGGCTGGAATTCATGGGGGATCGAGTTCTGGGGCTGCTGATTTCCGAATGGCTGGTCGAGCGCTATCCGGCGGAGCAGGAAGGTGAGCTGGGTCGCCGGCTCGCCTATCTCGTGTCGCAACCGGTGCTAGCAACCGTTGCCGAGGGGATCGGACTGGGGGTGGCGATCTCCGTATCTCCGGGCGAAGCGAAGGCCGGGGTCAAGAAGCGCGCGACCGTGCTGGCGGACGCCTTGGAAGCGACATTAGGTGCTCTTTTCCTGGACGGCGGACTGGAAGCGGCACGTGCGTTCGTACGGCGTGCCTGGGAGCAGGCGATGACAGCGCAATCGGAGCCGCCCAAGGATGCCAAGACCACGCTCCAGGAATGGGCTCAGAAGCGGGGGCTGGAGTTGCCGAGCTACGCAGTTGTGCAGCGATCCGGTCCGCCGCACGCGCCAGCATTCACGATCACGGTGTCGGTCGGCGCGCATAGCGGATCCGGAACGGCGGGAACGCGGAGGGCAGCCGAGCAACTTGCCGCACAAGACCTGCTTCGGAGCCTCGGATGAGTACCCGATGCGGGTTCGTGGCGATCCTGGGGGCGCCGAATGCGGGCAAGTCCACGTTGCTCAACCGGATCGCCGGGGCAAAACTGTCGATTGTGAGCCCGAAGGCGCAAACGACGCGGTTTCGGGTGTTGGGCATCGTGATGCAGGGCGACAGCCAGATCTTGCTGGTGGATACGCCTGGCTTATTTCAGCCCCGGCGCAGGCTGGACCGGGCGATGATGGCGGCAGCGTGGACCGGCGCGCGTGATGCCGATCTGGTATTGTTGCTGGTGGATGCAAAGGCCGGCGCGACCGATGCGGTCCGCCGGATTGGCGAGTCGCTGGCGAAAGAGCGCCATCGGTGCTGGCTGGTGCTGAACAAGGTGGACCTGATGCCGCGCCCTCGCCTGCTACCCCTGAGCGCCGAACTGGGCCGCGTGGCCGATTTCGAAGCGACCTTCATGATCTCCGCCAACACAGGGGACGGGCTGGACAGACTGGTGGACGCCATGGCGTCGGCGATGCCAGATGGTCCGTTCCTGTATCCGCCGGACGAGTTGACGGATGTGCCCGACCGGCTGCTGGCCGCGGAGATCGTTCGCGAGCAGATTTTTCACCAGACGCATGAGGAGGTACCGTACGGCGCGACGGTGGAGACCGAAGGCTGGAAGGAGCAGGACGACGGTAGCGTGCGGATCGACGCGATCATCTATGTGGCGCGCCCGGGGCATAAGGCGATCCTGATCGGCAACCGGGGACAGCGCATTCGGGAGATCGGGACACGGGCGCGGCAGGAGCTTGGTGGGCTGCTGGAAAGGCCGGTGCACCTGTTTTTGCACGTGAAGGAACGTCCCCGCTGGGACGAAGAGCGCGCGCGGCTTCAGGCGATCGGACTGGATGATCCGGAGAAGCATTGAGTCACACGATCCGACCAGGGTGACTGGCAAAGCGAATGGAGTGGGACGCACCGTCCGTCGTGTTGAGCGCGCGCCCGTATGGCGAGAGCGATCTCCTCGCTACGGTCGTGACGCTGGAGCACGGGCTGCATCGGGGCCTGGCACGGGGCGGTGCGTCGCGGGCGCAATCGGCGCTCTGGCAACCCGGAAACTTGCTGCAGGTGCGCTGGATGGCGCGATTGGCCGACCAGCTTGGGAGCTTTACCGGTGAGTTGATCCATCCGGCGGCGGCGCTGGCGATGGACGATCCGTTGATGCTGGCCATGCTGGCGGCGATGTGCTCGATCGCCGAAGGAGTGCTGCCGGAGCGGGAAGCGCAGCCGGGCATCTTCGAGGGATTGGTGCAGGTCATTGCCCGCCTGCCGCAGGGCGCGACGATGCTGATCGAGGTCGTGCGGTGGGAAGCAAGGCTGCTGGCGGACCTTGGTTATGGCCTCGATCTTTCCTGCTGCGCGACCAGTGGCGAAACCGCGGGCCTGAGTTGGGTCTCGCCGAAGACTGGCCGCGCAGTGACGGACGCGGCGGCAGGTGTATGGAAAGGCCGCCTGCTGCGCCTGCCGGGTTTCCTGCTCGACGATTTGGCGGCGTCCGGCCCAGCCGACTGGCGGGACGGGCTGCGCCTGACGGGACATTTCCTGGCCCGTGATGCATTCGGCCAGCATCACCGGGCGTTGCCGATGGCGCGACAGATGCTGTACGACCGAGTTGCCGCCATGGCCGATTCGGAGACCAGCGATGCCGGATGATTTCGGTCGTATCGAAGACACACGGCTTTCGGAGGCACTGTCCGAGCGCTATCTGGCCTACGCGCTTTCCACCATCATGTCGCGTTCGCTGCCGGATGTACGCGACGGGCTAAAGCCGGTGCACCGGCGGCTGATTTACGCGATGCACCTGCTGCGGCTGGATCCGGCTGCCGGCTTCAAGAAGTGCGCCCGCGTGGTGGGCGACGTGATCGGCAAGTTTCATCCGCACGGCGATGTAGCGGTGTACGACGCCCTGGTGCGTTTGGCTCAGGATTTCGCGGCGCGCTATCCGCTGGTGGAAGGCCAGGGAAATTTCGGCAATATCGACGGGGATAACGCCGCGGCGATGCGTTATACCGAGGCCCGGCTGACGTCTGTCGCGCAGGCGCTGCTGACCGGTATCGACGAGGATGCCGTCGATTTCCGCGCCACCTATGACGGCGAGGAGCACGAGCCTGTCGTGCTGCCCGGTGCGTTCCCCAACCTGCTGGCGAACGGCGCGGCAGGGATTGCGGTTGGCATGGCGACGTCGATCCCGCCACATAATGCCGGCGAGGTGTGCGCGGCGGCGATACACCTGATCGGGCATCCGAAGGCGAGTGCCGCCGACCTTATGCGCCATCTGCCGGGTCCGGATTTTCCGACCGGCGGCGTACTTGTTGAAGACGCTACGGCGATCCTGCAGGCGTATGAAACCGGGCGTGGCGGATTTCGTGTGCGTGCCCGATGGTCGGTGGAGAAGGGCAAGTACGGGGCCTGGCAGATCGTGATTAGCGAAATCCCGTTTCAGGTGCAGAAAGCACGACTGGTGGAACAGGTCGCGGGCCTGCTGGAGGAGCGCAAGCTGCCGCTGCTGGCTGATATACGCGACGAAAGCACCGAAGAGGTGCGTCTAGTACTGGAGCCGAAGGCACGCGGCGTGGAGCCCGAAGTGCTGATGGAAACCATGTTCCGCGCGACGGCGCTGGAGAGCCGGTTCCCGCTCAATATGAATGTGCTGGACGCCACGCGCACGCCGCGGGTGATGAGCCTGCCGGAGGTGCTGCGCGCCTGGCTCGATCATCGCCATGCCGTCCTGTTGCGACGTTCGCAGCACAGATTGGCGGCGATCGAGCGCCGGATGGAGGTACTCAGCGGATTCCTGATCGTCTATCTCAATCTGGATGAGGTGATCCGAATCATCCGCGAGGACGACCAGCCCAAGCCGCGATTGATGGCGCGCTTCGAACTGAGCGACGCGCAGGCTGAGGCGATCCTGAACATGCGGTTGCGCAGCTTGCGCAAGCTGGAAGAGATGGAGATCACGAAGGAGCACAAGGCGCTGGCGCGGGAGCGCAAGGAAATCCAGGTTCTGCTAAAGGATGAGCGGCTGCGCTGGGACCATATTGTCGGTGAGCTGGAAGCGATACGGGAGAAATTCGGTTCCGGCCCGCTGGGCGCACGGCGAACCGAAGTGGGCGCTCGGCCGGCGCCGATCGATGTCTCGACGGAGGCATTTGTCGAGCGGGAGGCGATTACCGTCATCCTCTCCGAGAAGGGGTGGATCCGGGCGTTGAAGGGCAGCGTTGGCGATCCGGAGGAACTGCGGTTCAAGGAAGGCGATCGGCTCAAGCTGTTGCTGCCATGCCAGACCACCGACCGGCTATGCCTGTTCGCCACCAACGGGCGTGCGTTTACGTTGCGGGCGGCGGACCTGCCGCGCGGCCGCGGTGACGGGCAGCCGGTGCGACTACTGGCCGATCTTACCAACGAAGACGACGTGGTCGCGTTGTTCGTGCCGGCGCCGAATAGCAGATACCTCGTCGCGTCGTCGGCGGGGCGGGGGTTTGTGGTTCCGGGGGCAGAGCTGCTGGCAGAGAAGCGCACCGGCAAGCAGGTGCTGAACTTGCGAAGCGGGGACGAGGCGGCCATCTGCGCATTGGCAGAGGGGGATCATGTCGCGGTGATCGGGAGCTCGCGCAAGCTGCTGGTGTTTCCGATCGACCAGGTGCCGGAGATGGTGCGGGGCGCCGGCGTGATGTTGCAACGGTATCGCGACGGCGGTCTGGCGGATGCCAAAGTATTCTCACTCAGCGACGGCCTAAGCTGGAGATTAGGCGAGAAGACGCGGGTGGAAACCAATCTGCGCGACTGGCTGGGCGAAAGGGGTCAGGTTGGCCGGTTGCCGCCGGCAGGTTTCCCGCGTTCGGGCCGGTTCAGTTGAGACGAGTATAGTTCTGCCGGGCAGTTCCAGCTTGACGGCGGCCCAGGGATCGGCCCCACAATAGCGCGACCGGCCGCTTGCGGCTGGCGAAACAAGAACAAGCCGTCTCTGGGAGAACGATCCATGCAGCTTTCACGCCGCGGCCTGCTCGGTAGCGCCGTTTTGTCCACCGTTCCTGTCATTCGCGCGCGGGCGCAAGCCAAGCCAAAACTGCGCCTTGGCGTGCTGACCGATCTTTCCGGCACCTATCGGGATAACACCGGTCCCAATTCCGTGGCCTGCGCGCGGCAAGCGGTCGAGGAATTCAACCCATCGGCGCACGGGTTCGAGGTGGAACTGATCTCGGCGGATCATCAGAACAAACCAGACGTAGCATCCTCGATCGCGCGGCAATGGTATGATCAGGGGGTGGATGCCACCGTAGATGTACCGACTTCTTCGGTTGCGTTGGCAGTGGCGCAGGTCAGCAAAGAGAAGGACAAGATCATGCTCAACGCGTCGGCTGCATCGACCGACGTAACCGACCGGCAGTGCAGCCCGAATACCATCGTCTGGAGCTTCGATAATTACATGATGGCGGTCTCGCAGGGCGGATCGATCGTCAAGCAGGGGGGCAAAAGCTGGTTTTTCATCACCGCGGATTACGTGTTCGGCCGCACACTGGAAGAACAGACGGCGGAGGTGGTGAAGAAGGCGGGTGGGGTGGTGAAGGGCGCGCTGCGCTATCCATTCCCGGATACGACGGACTTCTCATCCTATCTGCAGCAGGCGCAGGCGTCTGGGGCGCAGGTATTGGGGCTGGCGAATGCTGGCGCCGATACGGTGAACAGCGTGAAACAAGCGCATGAGTTCGGCCTGAACCAGACCATGAAGGTTGCGCCATTGCTGATTTTTATCACCGACGTGCATTCGCTGGGGCTGGATATCGCGCAGGGCCTGAACTGCACCACCTCGTTCTATTGGAATTACAATGACCGGACGCGTGCCTTCACGAAGCGGGTGTTACCGCATCTGGTGAACGGGGCGTATCCCAATATGGCGCACGCCAGCGCGTATAGCATCGTTACGCATTATCTAAAAACGGCGGCGGCGATGGGGGCGGCGGAAGCGAAGAAGAGCGGTCGGGAAACCGTGGCACGAATGAAGAGCATGCCGACCGACGACGACGCGTTTGGCAAGGGCGCGATCCGCGCGGACGGGCGGGGAGAGTTCCCCGGCTATCTGTGGCGGGTAAAAACCGCAGCCCAGAGCACGATGCCGTGGGACGTATTTGATCTGGTCACGATAACGCCGGCTTCCGATGTGTTGCACCCGCTTAATGCGAAATGCAATTTCCCCGTCGGACCGGCGTGAACCGCCGGGCACGGCAGGATCCCGGGTGCAACATTCCCGGGCCTGCCGGCCTGGTTCGTATCAGGCGAGCCTGAGATTGGTGGCGGCGGCCTTGCCGCGTTCCTGGATGACGTCATAAGTAACTTTTTGACCATCATTCAGTGCGTTGAGGCCGGCCGCCTGAACGGCAGTGATATGGACGAATACGTCCTTTCCACCATCTTGCGGCACGATAAAGCCGTAGCCTTTCGTTGCATTGAACCATTTGACGGTTCCAACGGACATGCGAGGTGTCTCCTGGGAAAAGCGCCTCCCGCCGGCGCTGGGCTAACGAGAATTGGGATTGAGTTAGAGCAGCCCTATCGCGTTGAGTGTGCCTCGAGTCGCACGATTCAGACCGGCAACCCTGATTAGGCCAGTTGCAGGTTTGTGGCGGCGGCCTTGCCCCGCTCCATCGCGACCTCGTAGGTCACTTTCTGGCCTTCGTTCAGGCCGCGCAGGCCCGCAGCCTGCACCGCAGTGATGTGTACGAACACATCCTTCCCACCATCCTGGGGCATGATGAATCCATAGCCCTTAGTGGTGTTGAACCATTTCACTGTACCGATAGCCATCCTTCAGTCACTCTCTCCGTAGGTATCACACAGGATTGTGCGACACTAAGACAACCGGGCCTTTGGACGTCTTGAGAGCACCCGACAGGACGGGAGGCACAGCAAGCCAAGCCAAAAAGCGATTGCGTTGCAGAGTTGGCACATAAACGCGTGTCCATGTCAATAATGGACTCGGTAGCGCAAACGCGGGCAGCACTCCGGCGCCGCCTAGACACAGATGGGGTACAATGAAAAACGGGCAGGCTTTGCAGCCCGCCCGTTTCTGATGGGTTGCTGAACCGATCGGCTCAGAAATCCATGTCGCCCATTCCGCCACCACCCGGCGGCATCGGCGGCGCCTTCTTCTCAGGCTTCTCGGCGACCATCGCCTCTGTCGTCACCAGCAGGCCAGCAACCGAAGAAGCATCCTGCAATGCGGTGCGCACGACCTTCGTCGGATCGATGATGCCAGCCCGTACCAGATCCTTGAACTCGCCAGTCTGGGCGTCGAAGCCCCACGAGTATTCCTGGTTGTCGAGCACCTTTCCGGCGATCACCGCGCCGTCTTCACCAGCGTTCTCGGCAATCTGACGCAGCGGGCTCTGGATTGCCTTGCGCACGATGTCGATGCCGAAGCGCTGGTCGTCGTTATCGCTCTTCAGCTTGGCGAGAATGAGGCTGGCACGCGCCAAGGCGACGCCACCACCAGGAACGATGCCTTCCTCAACCGCTGCGCGCGTCGCATGCAGCGCGTCATCGACGCGATCCTTGCGCTCCTTCACCTCAACCTCGGTTGCACCGCCCACACGGATCACCGCCACGCCGCCGGCGAGCTTCGCCAGCCGCTCCTGCAGCTTCTCGCGATCGTAGTCCGAGGTGGTCTCCTCGATCTGCGCGCGAATTTGGTTGCAGCGGCCCTTGATGTCCTCTGTCTTGCCGGAGCCCTCCACGACCGTGGTGTTCTCTTTTTCGATCAGGACCTTCTTCGCCTTGCCGAGCATGTTCAGCGTGACGTTCTCGAGCTTGATGCCGAGATCTTCGCTGATCACCTGGCCGCCGGTGAGGATGGCGATGTCTTCCAGCATGGCCTTGCGGCGATCGCCGAACCCGGGAGCTTTAACTGCCGCGACCTTCAAGCCGCCACGCAGCTTGTTCACCACCAGCGTGGCCAGCGCCTCGCCTTCGACATCTTCGGCGACGATCAGCAGCGGACGGCCGGACTGCACCACCGCTTCGAGCAGCGGTAGCATGGGCTGCAAGCCGGACAGCTTCTTCTCGTGGATCAGGATGTACGGCTGATCGAGCTCGGCCGTCATCTTCTCGGCGTTGGTGATGAAGTAGGGGGAGACATAACCGCGGTCGAACTGCATGCCCTCGACGACGTCGAGCTCGGTCTGGATGCCCTTGGCTTCCTCGACCGTGATGACACCTTCGTTGCCGACCTTCTGCATCGCCTCGGAGATCATGCGGCCGACCTCACTATCACCATTGGCGGCCAGCGAGCCCACCTGTGCGGTTTCGGCCGGTGTGGTGATCTTCCTGGAGTGGTTCTTCAGCTCCTCGACGACCGCGTTCACGGCCCTATCGATGCCGCGCTTGAGGTCCATCGGGTTCATTCCGGCGGCAACTGCCTTGGCGCCCTCGCGCACAATGGAGGCGGCGAGCACGGTCGCGGTCGTGGTGCCGTCACCAGCCAGATCGTTGGTCTTGCTGGCCACTTCGCGCACCATCTGTGCGCCCATGTTCTCGAACTTGTCGGCGAGCTCGATCTCCTTGGCGACGGTGACGCCGTCCTTGGTGATCCGCGGTGCGCCGAAGCTCTTGTCGAGCACGACATTGCGACCCTTCGGGCCTAATGTCACCTTCACCGCGTCGGCCAGGATGTCCACGCCACGCAACATGCGCTGGCGGGCATCGCCGCCGAACCTTACGTCCTTGGCAGCCATGATATTCTATACCCTTGCTTGCAGTTGAAACCTATAGGTCAAATTCGTTCGGGTCAGGCCGCTTTGCGGCGCGCGGCCGGGCTGCCCTCGACGATGCCCATGATGTCGGATTCCTTCATGATCAGCAGCTCCTCGCCGTCGATCTTGACTTCGGTGCCCGACCACTTGCCGAATAGGATACGGTCGCCTTGCTTGACATCCAGCGGCACGAGCTGGCCCTGTTCGTTGCGCGCGCCGGGGCCGGCCGCGATGACCTCACCCTCCATCGGCTTTTCCTTGGCAGTATCGGGGATGATGATACCGCCCGACGTCTTCTCCTCGGCGTCGAGGCGTCGAACCACGACCCGGTCATGCAGGGGACGGAACTTCATTCATATCGCTCCTGGTTTCAGTCGCTATCAGTTGGGACCTGCCACACCGTGCCGGACCCTGTCTGCGGCGCCCGGGCTGGTTGTCAGCACTCCCGCCTGGGGAGTGCCAGCGATCTAGGCTCACGCCGTTCTGAAGTCAAGCGTTCGGCAGCAATTGAGAGCGGCGAGTGCTAACTAGCTGAAATAGCATCATTTTTTCTTGCATCCACGATCCGCCCAGCGGCATTATCGTTACGTTCCAGGGCCACGGAGAGAGAGGGCCAGAACCAATGAGCCTCGCGTTGCAACTGAAGGACTATCGCCTCACGACGGCGGAAATACTCTATCGAATGCCGGATCACCCGGACCTGCTGCAAACCTATGTCTGGCAGGAGCTTGATCTCGCGCCAGGTTTCCCGACCCTGCGCCGCTTCCTGGATTTCTGGTGCCGCGAGCTGGATGGACCGCTGCACTCCGTCCGAGTGACATCGGGCGGCCCCATCCGTTCGCCGGCCTTTCGCTATCCCATTTTGTTGCAGTAAAGCTGCCGTCCTGGGCTTCCGTGCGCGCGGGCATGGCGTATAAACTCGTGGATGCCTTTCGATGTGCAGGACCTTTCGGGGGCCATTCCGGGTGAAGCGGTAGCGATCCGCCGGTATCGCCGGCTCGTTGCAGGGTGGTTGTTCGGGATCTGCGGCATGATCTTGGTTATGATCGTGCTGGGTGGGATCACGCGACTTAGCGGATCCGGCTTGTCCATTATGGAATGGGCGCCACTCAGCGGCACCCTGCCGCCGCTCGATCATGCCGAGTGGGAAAAGCTGTTCGCTCTCTATCGGACCATCCCGCAATACCAGTTGCTGCATGAAGGGTTCGGTCTAGCGGGGTTCCAGCGAATTTTCTGGATGGAATGGGTACACCGCCTGTGGGGACGACTGATCGGGATAGCGTTCTTCGGTCCGCTGGTCTGGTTTTGGTGGACCGGCCGCCTGCAACCGTCCCTGCGCACCGGGTTGGTGGTGATTTTCCTGATCGGCGGCCTTCAAGGCGCCGTGGGGTGGTTCATGGTCGCCTCGGGCTTCTTCCCCGACAGCACGTCCGTCGCGCCGTATCGATTGGCCATTCATTTGGGATTGGCGCTGGTTTTGTATGTTGCGATTCTGTGGCTTGCCCTTGGGCTGCTGCGGCCAGTGCCGACAGCCTCTCCGGCGGCGGGGGCGTTACGTCGGCTACTACAGGGTTTTTGCGTGCTCCTGTTCGTGACGATCGTTGCCGGCAGCCTGGTGGCCGGAAGCCATGCCGGATTTGAGTATAATACGTTCCCCTTGATGGAAGGTCGGCTGGTACCGGCCAACTACTCGCGCCTGCATCCCTGGCTCGGGAATCTCGTCGCGAATCCGGCTGCGGTGCAGTTCAACCATCGCCTGCTGGCGACCCTGGTACTTGGTGTCTCGATGGCGTTGGTTGCGACAGGATTCCGCATGCGGCTGCCTGCGCCCTCGCGCATTGCCCTGGCGGTATTGGGCGTGCTGGTGGGAGTGCAATACCTACTCGGCGTCGCGACACTTTTGGAGGTGGTGCCATTGCCACTCGCGGTCATTCATCAGGCGAATGCAGTGCTTGTGCTGACCGCGGCCGTCGTCGCGTTGCACGGGGTCAGGCCGACCCGGAAAGTATCCGTGCAATCGCAGCCAGGCATGCTCTCTCACACTGCCGGATGAGCGAAGACTCCAAGTCCTCGGCCGGTACGTTCGAGTCAGCGCTCGACGTACTGCCAGTCGGGATTGCGATCTTCGATGCCGATCAACGTGCGGTACTGATTAATCCAGCCTATTGTGCCTCACTCGATTTGCCGCCGGGCAGTTTGCAGCGTGGACGCAAGCTTGGCGACATGCTGCTGCCGTCGGCGCTGCGTGGCGTGTTTGGGCCGGGCGATCCGGAATCTCAGGTCGCTGCGGCCCTGGCGGTAGACCGTTCGCGGCCGGGGCGCATCCGGCGACGGCATTTTGCCGGGCGAAGCTTCGATCTGCTCAGCCATCCATTGCCCGACGGTGGCCATGTGGTCTGTGCCGTCGAGGTGACCGGGCTGCTGACTGCCCAAGCGGAGGCGGAGTCGGCCTTCTCGCAGATCAGCGCGGCTTTGTCGGGGCTTCGGATCGGACTCGCCACGTTCGGGCCGGACTGCAATCTGATGCTGCACAATCTTCGGTTCAGCGAACTATTCGGACTGCCTCCGGACCACGTCCGGCGCGGACTATGCTTTGCCGACCTGCTGGCACTGATGCAGCAACGGGAGGAATATGCCGGCCACGAAGGTGAGGCATTCATCGCCGACCAGCGCGGGCTGGACCGGGCTCATCCAAACCGTTCACGCCGGGTGCGGGCTAACGGTCAGCTAGTGGAAATCGCGTCGGATCCCTCCCCGGACGGTGGCTGGACAATGACGGCGATCGATATCAGCCCGCTGGCTACGGCCGAGGACGAGGCACGCCGGCGCGCGCGCATGCTGGAATCGCTGTTGGCCAGCATACCGCAAGGGGTTTGCCTGTACGGAGCCGACCGCCGAGTACGAATGTTCAATCGCGCCTATGTCGAGGTCATGGCCGGTGCACCACTCGCCGTAGGCGACAACCTGGAGGAGGTGATCCGGCGGCGGGCCAACGCCGGCGAGTACGGGCCGGGGGAGCCGGAGGAGGTGTTTGCCCAGCAAATGGCATTTGACATCGCGAGACCGCAAATGCGCCGGCGACGCCGTGCCAACGGAACGGTGATCGACGTGCGCACGGCGCCCATGCCCGATGGTGGTCACGTCAGCGTGGTCTCGGATATCACGCCTTTGACGCAGGCCGAGGAGGAACTTGCCCGCCGGGCTTCCGAGATGGATGTCATGCTCCGGAACATCCAGCACGGTGTGCTGCTTTGGGGGCCGGATCGGCGACTGATCGCGAGCAACAGGATGGCGTCTGAATTGCTGGGTCATCCGCCGGGATTGCTGGTGCCTGGCCGCCCGCTGCCGGAGATCGTGGCGAGTATGCTGGCGCGGGGCCAGTTCGGCAGCGGACCGCCCGCGGAGGCGTGGGCACGCGGCTTGCAGGAGCGCGACTGGTCTCAGCCGTACCTGAGAGAATTCGTGACGTCTGCCGGCCTGCTTATCGAAGCGAGGTCGGATCCGACGCCGGATGGCGGGTTCATTACGACCATGACGGACATCACCGAAGCTCGCAAGGTGGAGCAGGAATTGCGCCGCGCGAAGGAGGCAGCAGAGGCGGCCAGCCGGGCGAAATCGAGATTCCTCGCAGTAATGAGCCACGAACTGCGGACACCGCTGAACGCGGTGATCGGCTTCTCGGATTCCCTGCGGCGCGGGGGGGACGGCGTGGCCTCGCATAAGGTGGGCGAGTTTGCCGCTGCAATCAACGAAGCTGGACGCCATCTATTAGGTATGATCGATATCATTCTCGACGTGGCGCGGCTTGAGTCTGGGCGGCTCGATTTGGTTGAGAGCGCGACCGATCTTGCATCGCTGGCGCGCGATTCGGTACGTCACGCCGAACAGGCAGACGGAGCGGCTGGCATGCGCCTGTCCGTCTGCATCAACGAGAATATGCCCCTGGTAAGGGCTGATGAACGGCGCCTTATGGCTGTGCTGGGACAATTACTGTCCAACGCCGTCAAGTTCACGCGGCCCGGTGGTGTCATAACTGTCACTGTTTGGATGGAGGGCGCTGAGCCCGCCCTCGCCGTGAGTGATACCGGAATTGGCATCAGCGAAGCGGACGTGCCGTTGGTGTTCCAGCCCTTTAGTCAGCTCGATGACGGCCTGACCCGGCGGTTTCAAGGCGCGGGGCTGGGTCTGCACTTGGCGCGTGCCGTGGTCGAAAGCCATGGGGGGCAACTGCTATTGTCCAGTCGTGTCGGTGAAGGGACAAAGGTGGAAATTCGTTTGCCGGCCGAGCGAGTGATAGAACCTTTCGGGAGTGCGGTTACGGCACCGGAGCAGGAGCAAGCATGAGTGCCCTTTCGACCACGGACGAGCTGTTTTTTGAACGCGCTGATGCAGCGCTAAGTCGGTCCGCTGCGGAGCGCGCGACGACTGAGGCGCTTGCCCGCAGCGACGATGGCGAACTGTTCCTGGAATACCGTGAGAGTGAGCAGATCGCTCTTGATGATGGGCGCATTCGCAGCGCCAGCTTTGACAGCTTCACGGGCTTCGGCCTTCGTGCCGTAGCAGGGGAGGCAACCGGATACGCCCATGCCGGGGAACTGTCGGAAGCCGCGCTGGAACGGGCTGCGGCGAGCGTCGCCGCGGTGGCGTCCGGGCATTCGGGGGTTACTGCCGAGCCTCCGCGTCGAACCAATTCGCGGCTCTATGCCGAAGCCAATCCGCTGGTTGCCGCGGATTTCGAAGCGCGGGCCGCATTGCTGAGCGAGATCGACGTCTATGCCAGGGGCAAGGATCCGCGTGTCAAGCAGTTGATGGCGTCGCTCTCCGGCGAGTGGCAGGCCATCCAGATTCTGCGGCCCGACGGTACTCGGGTTGCCGATCTTCGTCCGCTGGTCCGGTTCAATGTTTCGGTGGTTGTGGAGCGGGGCGGCCGACGTGAAACTGGCAG
>DATDIC010000004.1:0-6395 GCA_036521275.1 Acetobacteraceae bacterium | reverse complement strand
CCGGTGGTCTGACCCATGGCAGCCAAGATCATTCCCGTCTCCGTTTTCGACTGCGTCGTCTTCGGCGCCACCGGCGATTTGACCACGCGCAAACTGTTGCCGGCACTCTACTGGCGGTTTCGCGACGGCCAGATGCCGGCGGAATCGCGCGTGATCGGCGTGGCGCGCGCGGCGATGGACGACGATGCGTTCCGCGCCCGTGCCACCGAGGCGCTGGAAAAGCACGTCGATCCGACCGCGCTCGATCCCGCGACGTTGCAGCGCTTCCTGGGCGTGCTGTTCTACCGGCGGCTCGATGCCGCGGGGGCCGATGGCGACTGGCACGACCTCGAAGCGTTCCTCGATCCCGAGCGGGTGCGGGTGTTCTACATGGCAACCGCGCCCGATCTGTACGGGCCGATCTGCCGCAATATCGGCGCGCACGGCCTCGCCACCCCAAAATCCCGCGTCGTGCTCGAAAAGCCCATCGGACACGACCTGTTCTCGGCTCGCGAGGTCAACGACCAGGTCGGCGAGGTGTTCGCCGAATCGCAGACCTTCCGCATCGATCATTACCTTGGCAAGGAGACCGTGCAGAACCTGCTGGCGCTGCGCTTCGCCAACTCGATCTTCGAGCGGCTGTGGACCACCGACGTGATCGACCACGTGCAGATCACGGTGGCCGAGACGGTCGGACTGGAAGGTCGCGGCCCCTATTACGACCATGCCGGGGCGATGCGCGACATGGTGCAGAACCACCTGATGCAACTGCTTTGCCTGATGGCGATGGAGCCGCCGGTTTCGCTGGATGCGGACCGCGTGCGCGACGAGAAGCTGAAGGTGCTGCGCGCGCTGCGTCCGATCGAGCCGCACGAGGTGCCGGCACTGACCGTGCGCGGCCAGTACGCCGCCGGGGCGGTGGACGGTCGGCCGGTCCCGGGCTACCTGACCGATCTCGGTGGCGCCGCCGCCAGCAGCACCGAAACATTCGTCGCTCTCAAGGCGGAAGTGCATAGCTGGCGCTGGGCCAACGTGCCGTTTTATCTGCGCACCGGCAAACGCCTGCCGCAAAAGGTTTCAGAGATCGTCGTGCAGTACCGCGCCCTGCCGTTCTCGATATTTCCGGTCGAGATTGCCGAGCTGCAGCCGAACCGGCTGGTGATCCGGCTGCAGCCCGAGGAAGGCATGCGCCTGGAAATGATGACCAAGGAACCGGGGCCGGGCGGCCTGCGACTGAGCCCGACGGCGCTGGATATCAGCTTCGAGAAGACATTCGGTATCCGCTATCCCGATGCCTATGAGCGGCTGCTGATGGACACGGTGCGCGGCAACGCGACCCTGTTCATGCGCCGTGACGAGGTGGAAGCCGCCTGGGCCTGGGTTGAACCGCTGCTGGAGACGTGGGAAGCCCGCGCGGATCACCCACGGCCCTATCCGGCAGGGAGTTGGGGACCGACGGCGGCGATCGCCTTGATCGAGCGCGATCGGCGCACCTGGCACGAGGGCGCCGAGCGCTAGGTCTCGGAATCGCGGATGGAGGCCGGCATGCCGGATGAAACGTCCTTGTTGCTGATGATCGCAACACGCAAGGGCAGTTTCACGCTCCGGGCCAATCCGGAGCGTGACCGGTTTCAGTTGGAAGGACCGCAGTTCCTCGGCCACGTCGTCCACCACATCGTGCTCGATCCCCGCGACCGCCGGACCATGCTGCTGGCGGCGAGCACCGGCCATCTTGGGCCGACCGTGTTCCGCTCGGCCGACGCCGGGGGAAGCTGGCAGGAAGCCGAGCGTCCGCCACAATTCGCGAAAGCCGTCGCCGGCGGACGCAAGCGCGCCGTGGATCACGTATTCTGGCTCACACCCGGCCATGCCGATGAGCCGGGAGTTTGGTACGCAGGTACATCTCCACAGGGCCTGTTCCGCTCTGAAGATGCGGGACGCCGCTGGGAAGGTGTTGCCGGCCTGAACGACCATCCCCTGCTGGATACCTGGACCGGTGGCGAACAGGACGGCACGCCGGACGGACCGAAATTGCATTCGGTCCTGATCGATCCGCGCGACCGGCGGCGGATGTATGTCGGCATGTCGAGCGGCGGCGTGTTCGCCACCGATGATCAGGGCGCAACCTGGCGCCCAATGAATCGCGGCTCGCTCGCCGAGTTCCGGCCGGATCCGTTCCCCGAATACGGCCAGGACCCGCATCGCGTGGCGCTGCACCCGTTGCGGCCCGATCGGCTCTACCAGCAGAACCATTGCGGGATTTACCGTCTGGATCTGCCAGACGAGACCTGGATTCGTGTCGGCGAGCGAATGCCGTCCGAGGTCGGCGATATCGGACTTCCGCTGGCACTGCATCCGCGCGACCCTGATACCGCCTGGGTGTTTCCGATGGACGGCTCCACCGTCTGGCCTCGGGTCAGTCCGGGCGGCAAGCCGGCGGTCTATGGTACCGGCGACGCCGGACAGAGTTGGCAGCGCCTGGATCAGGGGCTGCCGCGCGAACAGGCCTGGTTCACGGTAAAACGTCAGGCATTCTGCGCCGATGAACTGGCGCCGGTCGGCCTCTATTTCGGCACCACCTCCGGCTCCGTGTGGGCGAGCAATAACGAGGGCGAGCAATGGCACTGTGTCGCCCAGCATCTTCCCGAAATCTACGCGCTGGAAACGGCGCTGGTGTGAGCACGGTCGCGCTCCGCCTGGCACCGCTGCTGCACAGCTACACGCGGGGCGCGTCGGAGCTGCAAGTGACCGGCGGCACGCTGAACGAGATGCTGCAAGACCTCGATCGCCGCTACCCCGGAATACGGTTCCGCCTCGTCGATGAACAGGATCGTCCGCGCCGGCACGTGCGGTTCTTTGTCAACGACGCCGACACGCGCGACCTGGAAATGAAGCTTCGGGACGGCGACAATGTCTATATCGTGGGCGCGCTGTCGGGCGGCTAACACGTTCGCGGCGCTCAGCCACCCTCATGCCGTCCGGCGATTTGTGGTGTTCCCTGCTCCGGCAGCATGCGGTCCAACACCCCGTCGCGGCGAACGAAGACATGCCACGCCGTGGCCGCCACATGGGTCAAAACCAGCGCATAGACAAGCCACTGCCCGACAGCGACATGGGTCCAGATCGCGGCGTGTGCAATCGCGGGGGATTTCGGGATGAGCGGGAGGGAGAACAGGCCAAAATAGGAGATTTCGTGACCTGCCGCCGCGTCGAGCAGATACCCGCTCACTGGCATGCCAATCAGAATGACATATAGCATCCAGTGCGATGCGACCGCCGCCGCCCTTTCCCACCGCGCCAGGTCGCCAGGAAGCAGCGGAGCCGGGTGGGTCGCTCGCCAGGCAAGCCGCACGGCAACCAGCGTGATGATCGTCAGCCCGACGGACTTGTGAAGTGTAAACAGCAACTCTCGTCGGGGCGCAGTTTCCGGCATGTTCACCATGACCCAGGCGAGCGGCAGGATGGTGAACATGAGCGCGGCTGTGACCCAGTGCAGAAGCTGCGCGGCGCGGGTATACCGGCCGCGCGGCATCACCATCGAGAGCGGTCGCGGATCTGCGTTCATCGTGGCGGCTCCTGACGCTGCTGCGGTACTCGACGCGTGCGGTGCCGGGATATTCCGTGACAGAAAATCGGCACCCTTGCCTGCTGCAAAAGCTGCTAGTCATCCCAATCGCCCTGAAGGCACACCCTTCCCCATCATCCCCGTTCCCCGTCATTCCCGTTCCCCATCATCCCCGTTCCCCATCATCCCCGTTCCCCGTCATTCCCGCGAAAGCGGGAATCCAACGCCTGCGCGACAACGCGAGAAACAGTCAGCCCTTCGACCGGCTGCCATCAGCCGCACGACCTGACGACTCGTATCAAAGGAGACGTCATGGTTGACAACGCCTCGGCACTCTGCCCCACGGACCATCGCAGCGCCGACGTCGCCATCTGCGGGCCCGGCAACAGCCTAGCTTTGCACCGGAACAACAACCGCGACCCGAGCAGCGGTTCATGCATCACCGGCAGGCTCTCACCAATCGGCATTGCGAAGTGAATCGTCGGGATCGTAGCCTGCTCCCATGACGCCGGCTGGTCGCATTCCCGTCAACATAGCGGTTCCACCGTTCGATCCAGACGCCTGGGCGGATAAACCGCTCGAACAGGCAATCCCTGACCTCTTCGTCGTGGCCGATGCGCATGCGCAGTCCGCGCTCCACTGGTATGCCCGTGCCAAGCAACGCAAAAGCCTGGCCTCCCGTTCAGTTAGATGTGCTGCGATCGTTGCCGGCGTCCTGGGAGGACTCGCTCCAATCGTTGCCGGAAGTGGCATCCTGCCAGGTTCGGCAAACGAGCTGGCAATCACCCAAGCCGGTTACCTGCTGATCGGACTCGCCGCCGGGTTGCTGGCCCTCGATCACTTCCTGGGCCTGTCATCAGGCTGGATGCGCTATATCGTAACGATGATGACGATCGAGCGCCTGCGCGCGGATTTCGCGATAGATTGGGGAAGAATGCGGCGGGCGCAGGCGTCAGCGCCCGATATTGTCAGCTTCCTCGACCGGGCGCTCGCGTTCCGGACGGCCGTGATGGATGCCATAGAGGGCGAGACGAATAGCTGGGTGGTCGAGTTTCGTACCTCGATAAGCGACCTCGAAGCTGCGTTGCAGCGAAGGCGGGCAGCGGCTGACGCCAGGATGAAGGAGCTTCCGCTGGGAGACATTGCGGCCGCGCGCGAACACACAGTCCGCCACCATCGCGCCGGACCTAAACCTTCCCCGCCGGCGTCTTCTGAATCGCCCCCGTCATCGGAATGAAAAACACCCCCATGTCCCGCCGCGAATGGACCTTCCCGGAATCATCCTTGGTGTAGATGTACAGCACCTGCCCGCGCTTGAACGGCTGCCCGATCGGGATGATCATCCGCCCGCCCGGCTTCATCTGCTTGAACAGCTCCGGCGGCGCGTACTCGGCCGCGCACGTCACCATGATGATATCGAACCCACCCTCCACCTCCGGCCAGCCATAGTACCCATCCCCCACCTTGGTATGGACATTCCCATACCCCAGCGGCGAGAAAATCCGGCCCACCGCCCGACCCAGCGGCTCGATGATCTCGATCGAGTACGCCTCGCCCACGATCCGCGACAGCAGCGCGCTCTGGAACCCGCTCCCGGTGCCGATCTCCAGCGTCGTCATCCCCGGCTTCGGCGCCGCGATCTGGGTCATGTACGCCTGCCCTAGATAATCGGACAGCGCCGAACCATACCCGATCGCCCACGGCTTCGGCTCGCTCTCATAGGCGTCGCCCGGCGTCGCACGATGCTCGGAATAGATGTAGTGAAAATACTCCCGCGGCACCGCCTGGAACGCCGCCATCACCGCCGGATCGGGCGTATGCAGCCGGTCCCGAAGATATCCCTCGATCCGCTTCATCGCCGCCGGTTTGCGCGCCTGGATTGCGGCGAACTGCGCGTCCGTCAGGCTGACCGGCCGGCCGGAAGCGCGCATCGCCGCCTCATACGTCGCCCGGTCCCACGCCCCGGTCTCCGCACCCGCCATCCCGGCAAACGATACCGAAGCAGCGGCACCGATCAGTCCACGCCGTGTGATCGTGCCGGCAAATGTAGCCACTGAATACGCCTCCGGGCAGCAGGAAATGTCGCAACGGCAATAGCATACAGGCCCGCCGCCCCCAGCAGAAGCAATCTGAACCCGGCTTCCCGCGCAATCAGGTTGGCCAGTGGCGTCGCCACCACAGAAAACGCCCCGTTCAGCCCCCACGCCCAGGGCAGCGCACCGCCCGAGCCCAGCCGCGACAACCCCAGCGGGAACGGCAGTCCAAGCGCCAGCGAAACCGGCGCCATCACCAACAGCGCAAGTCCCGCCCGCACCAGCCAAGGAGCCCCTAGCGTCGCCAGGATCGCCGGCTGTAGGCCGGCCCAGACGGCCACACTCCATCCGATCACCATCAACGTGGCGACCGCCAACCCCTGCCACGCTCGTCCGGCGAAGCGCCCGGAAAGCGCGCTGCCAAGACCCGAAAAGATCAGCATTCCGGTCAGCACCAGTGCGAATCCACTGGTGCGGTCGCCCAGCCACAGGCTGACCTGCTCGATCAGGAAAATCTCGATGGCCAGGAACCCCAGCCCAAGCGCCGGAAAATACAGCAATACCCAGCCGATGCCGCCGCGCTCCGGCCACACACGCCGCCCGGCCGCCAGCGGCACCAACAGCACCAGCACCGCGATAACCGCTGCCTGCACCAGCACCGCCAGGTTGACCAGCGCGCCGATCTCCGCCTGCGGCAGCACCTCCAGCCGCCGCAGCAGCAGCCCGATATCCGACAGCCGCAGCGCCGAGAAAAAGAACGGCCGATCCAGCGTCATCGGTGCCAGGCTGAACGCCGCCGCAGACGCGCTCGCCCGCCC
>DATDIC010000003.1:0-5075 GCA_036521275.1 Acetobacteraceae bacterium | reverse complement strand
GATACTGGGTGACCCGGTGGCTGGCCGTGAGCTCGATCGCCTCTCGCGCGATCTCCTCGATCCGCGACACCAGTTTCAGCGGCACCGCCAGCAGATGCGGGCCGCCGGCACGCACCAGCAGCATCGGGCTCCGCTCGATCGGCTCAGCCGCCTGCAATGGCGGTTCGACCGGCGTTTGGATGCCGTCGCCCATCCCACAGGCACGCGCGATCCCGCCGGGATCGAGGATCATGATCACGGATCCATCGCCAAGAACCGTCGTTCCCCCGAACAACGTGATCCGCCGCAGGATCGGTGACACCGGCTTGACAACGATCTCCTCGGTGTCGAACACGCGATCGACAATCAGCCCTAGTCGCTCGCCTGCCGTCCGCAGTATCACCACGACTGCAGATTCGTCCGGCGTCGAGGAATCCGGTAGCCGGAGCAACGTCCGCAGACGGATCAAGGGCAGAAGCCGCTTGCGCAAATGAAGCAGCGCCACGCCATCGATATGCTCGATCACTGCGCCGCCCGCGCTGCCGACCTGGCTCAGGCCGACCAATTCTTCCACACCGGTCTGCGGAATTGCGAAGCGCGCTGCCCCGGCACCCACCACCAGCACGGAAATGATCGCCACGGTGAGCGGGATCTGGATCGTGAAGGTCGTGCCGGCGCCAGGCACGCTACGCACGTGTATGGTGCCGCCGATCTGCCCAATGTTGGTCTTCACCACGTCCAAGCCAACACCCCGACCAGAAATCGATGTCACCGTCTTGGCCGTGGAAAATCCCGGATTGAAAATGAACCGGTACAAGTCCGCGTTGCCGATTCCGCCGAGTTCGGCTTCCGTTGCCAGACCTTCGGCGGCAGCCTTCGCGCGTATGCGCTCCGCGGATATTCCCCGGCCGTCATCCGCCACCTCGATAATCACGCGACCGCTTTCATGGCAGGCGCTGAGAGTCACCGTTCCGCTCTCCGGCTTTCCCGCTTCACGCCGTTCCTCGGGGGATTCCAACCCGTGATCCGCAGCGTTGCGCACCATATGCGTGAGCGGATCACGGATCAGCTCCAGAAGTCGGCGATCGAGTTCGGTCTCCGCGCCACGTATAGTCAATTCGATCTGCTTCCCCAGCTCATGTGCCAGGTCGCGTACCATACGCGGCAGCTTGTTCCAGACAGTTCCTATTGGTTGCATACGCGTGTTCATGATCCCCGCCTGCAGCTCCGACGTGAGTCGCGACAGAAGCTCCAGCGGCGCGGTGAAACTGGTGGCCTGTTGAGCGCGCGCGAGCTGGACAAGCTGGTTGCGGGTCAGCACCAGCTCGCTAACCAAGCGGACCAGTTTTTCCAGCACATCCACGGAAACCCGAATGCTCGGCGGCACCCGCGGCGGATCGATGATCGCCGGGACTGGCGCGGCATCCGCATCAGACAACATGGTGCGTTTGTTCGCCGCGGTCCGTTCCAGGGCGGCAAGAAGGGCCTGGTCGTTGCCGGCAGGCTCGGCTCCAGATTCTGCAAGCCCGGCCAGGATCGTCTTCATCCGGTCCAGCGCCCCGAGTACCAGTGTAACGACATCCACCGTAACCGACGCGCTTCCGTGCCGCAGCGGGTCCAGCACCGCTTCCGCCGCGTGGGCCACGGTTTCCAGACGTTCCAAACCGAGAAACCCGCACGTACCCTTTATGGTGTGGACCAGCCGGAAAATCTGCGCCAGCGTATCCGGATCATTTGGCGTCTGTTCCAGTCGCACCACAGCCACATCGAGTGCGGCAAGGCTTTCACCCGTCTCCGTCAGGAACTCTGCGAGCAGTTCGTCCACCGGTGGGATCGATCCGATGCATGGGCTCGGATGCTGCCCCGGCGAAGGCAAACGAATGGTAAAAGGTCAGGCGAGACCATCCGGACTTAGCAACAAAGGCGGCATCGCCCGCCGGCCGCGGCCTGACGGCATGAGTATAGAGACGCGGACGGCAAGCTGCCGGGCCAGCAACGCCACCAATCCCGGCATCAGCACGCGCGGTCCGCTGAGCGCGGTCCAGGCCCCCTGCTCATCGACGAGGCACGCGGCCAGGCCGGCAGGCCAGCCGCCGCGTGGTCCGGCAATAGTGACCAGCAGATCCTGCCCGCCGGCCGACACGAGGCCAATCGTCCCTCCGCGCGGCAGGCTCTCCGCTCCCAGCAGCAGCACATTCAGCACCATGCGTGCCATGCGGGGAGGAAATACGGTATCCGCTGGCAGACCGGACAGATCGAGCTGCAAGCGGTGCGCTCCGGGCAGTCCACGCGACAAAGCCTGCAAACCTGGGAGGTTCAGCCCGGTGCTCTCCCCGCTCCAAGCCTCGCGCAGCAGATTAAGCCGCCGGGTTAGCTCCAGCGCGGCCTCGGCCGCGCCGGGTACTGGCGCGGCTGGCTCGCCCGAATCTCCGGCCAGTTCCAGCAGGCCGGTCAGGGTCGCCACCAAGCCGCCAATGTCATGGCATAGCCGCGCGGCAACAAGTTCGGATAAACGCAGGAAGTCGTCCATGCGCTCCACAGCCTCCCATTGCAGGCCATGGCGCCTGCATGAATTAATGTCTCATTAATGACCGATCGTTGCGCAAAAGTCGATGACAAAATTTTCCACATGAGGAACATATTCGCGTATGCGACGTTCTACTTGAACAATCGACCTGAAGGGCAGACCATCATCCCCGATCCCCATCGTCCGGATCCCCGTCATTCCCGCGAAAGCGGGAATCCACCGGCCGCCCGAGCAACCGCGACCCCGACACAGACCGATCGGTATGAATCGCTGCGTGATGATCGCAGATGACTACAACGCAATCGTGGGATTGAGACACTTGCCGCTGAAAGCGGCCTGAGCCGATCGCCTGCGCAACTCGGCTCAGATCTGGTCAGAATTGCCGCCTCAGGCGAAGTCTCTATTGCATTGTCTCCACTTCGTCCGCCCCAAGCTGATTGACAACCGTGTCGTGGAGAGTCTTGAGCGCGGCATCAACCGAGGTGTTCGGGTCCTGCGCGATCTGCCCGGTCGCCTCTTCAATGCCCCGAGCCCATACTGCGAAGCCGCCATTCGACGGAAGCAGTTGATCATAGGGCAGGAATGTCGCGAACGCGGCGTTGAACGGCGGCGCGTAATTCACATAGTCGGGCGCTTTGGCCACTTCGGTATCCGGCGGAACAAAGCCTGCTTTATTCGCCAGAAAGATCATGAATTTCGGCTGCTGCAGCAGATCGATAAGCGCCCATGCAAGATCCGGGTTTTTGCTTGCTTTCGAAACCGCGACATCCCATCCGCCGAGCGTGCCGCCTTGCCCCGGCGGCTGGCTCTCTGAGGTTGGAAGTGCCGTTGCACCCGCCTTGGTGGAAGCGTCGGGCCAGTAGCGGTTCTTTTCCTTCCATGCCCCACCGTACCAGTTCGAACCGATCGCAACTGCCAGTTTCTGCTGTGCCATCAGGCTGACCGGCACAGCAACCGCCTTGGGCGAGAATAGGTCGGAAAGCTGTGCCCCAAGCCCGCCCGAATAAACATCCTTGTAGAACTGAAGCACCTCCCGCAAACCGGGGCTGTCGATAACGTATTTCTGAGCCTTGGTATCGTAGATGACAGGCGTTTTCGATGAATAGACGAGGGCGCCGGAGCCCTGGAGCACGCCGGTCGGTCCCGCGCTGGTTCCGGCGGCAATCCACAACGGCACGACCCCTGGTACCTTTTCCTTGACTGCTCGCGCCGCAGTGAGAATGTCGCTCCAGCTATGCGGGCTCCAAGGTACCGCGACCCCAGCTTTCTGGAGCATCTCCTTGTTGTAATAGATGCCCGTGTTGTTCTCGCCGATATCCACGGCATACACGTTGCCGTTGATCCGACCCTCGTCCTGGATGTTCTTCGGGAAACGTGCCCAGAACTGACTCGAGCTCAGATATTTATCCAGCGGCAACAGATAACCGGAGCTTTGGAACTGGCCGATATAGGTCGTGGGAAGCTGAATCACGTCCGGAGTTGTAGACGACGACCGGTATTGCAGCGCGATCGCATTCATCTCATCGGTGTCAGTCCCGCCATGCGGTTGCAGCTCCAGCGTCACGCCTGGATGGTCTGCCTCGAACTGCTTTTTGATGTCATTCCAGTAAGTGACCGAGTCCGCATCCTCATCGAAGACATAAGCAGACGAGTAACCAACCTTGATGGTGGTCTGGGCCAGCGCCGGATCGGCCCAGCCGAGACCAGCCAGCAGGGCACCGGCCGCCGTTGCTCCACGCAGTAGCGCGCTTCGTGGCATCAGCTTGATTCGACGCATTCCCATGTTTGCTCTCCTGACATTTGTCTTTTTTGCCGCTGTTCGGACCCGGCGATTCAGCTCGCAACCACTTCGGATTGACGGGTCTTCGTCGAACCTCCTGCTCCGGGATGCAGCAGGTTTTGTTGCGTCACCTTGTCGAACATATGCAGATGCTGCGTGTTGATCCCCAGCCGGATCCGGTCGCCGATCGCAATCCGACTTCGCGGTGGTACCCGCGCCACCAGCGTGGTTGTATCGTTGCAGCGCGCCGTGATCAGGGATTCGGACCCGAGCGGCTCCACCACCTCAACGCAGCCGCCGATGTCGGTGGCTCCTGCCGCATCGGTGTGACACAGCACATCTTCTGGCCGGATGCCGATAAGTACTTCACCGCGTTGCGCCGGATCGGGCAGCCGCATCGCCGCCAGGTCTAATCGAACCTGCTGGCCAAGCATCTCCACCATCGGCGCGCCGCCGTCGAGGACCAGCCGCCCGCTGACGATGTTCATCTTCGGCAAACCGACGAAGGTCGCTACGAACAGATCGGCCGGATGATCATAAACCTGCTGAGGTGTGTCGACCTGCGCGAGATGTCCGTTGGACATAACGGCAACCCGGGTGGCCATCGTCATGGCCTCGGCCTGATCGTGCGTCACATAGACGATGGTGGCATTGAGCCGCGTGTGCAGGCGGATCAGTTCCGCCCGCATCTGCGCGCGTAGTGCCGCGTCCAGGTTCGACAGCGGCTCATCCATCAGGAACACCTGCGGCTGGCGCAGCAATGCGCGCCCCAATGCGACCCGCTGGCGT
>DATDIC010000002.1:0-3055 GCA_036521275.1 Acetobacteraceae bacterium | reverse complement strand
GGTGCTGGGCAAATTCCTAGCGGCATGGGTGTTCTGCGCAATTGCGTTGGTGCTGACTTTTCCATTCGTGATCACAGTGAACCTGTTGGGCAGCCCGGATAACGGAGCGATTGCCTGCGGGTATCTCGGTGCACTGCTGGTAGCTGGTGCATTCCTGGCGATCGGGGCGGCGGTGTCGGCGATCACCAAGAACCAGGTGATCGCGTTCGTGCTGGGCGTAGTTGTGTGCTTTGTGTTCGCGGTGGCCTCTTATCCGTTGGTTACGGATTTCCTCAGCCGGCGCGTTCCGGTGCTGGCGGACGTGTCGCGGCGTCTGGCAGTGATCGATCGATTCCAGGATTTCACCCGCGGCGTGATCAGTGCGCGGGATCTGATCTTTTTCGCGACCTTCATCGGGTTCTGGTTGTTCCTGAACACGGTGATCGTCGAGAGCCGGAAAGCTTCCTGACATGCGTGGCCGCGGCTTGGCTGCTATCGCCGGGATCATCGGTGTGCTGGCGCTGGTGGTCGGTATCAATCTGTTTGCGGATGCGCGGCTGACACGGACACAGTTGGACCTCACGCAGGGGCACATTTACACGCTGGCCCAGGGTACAAGGCGGATTCTGAGCGGGTTGAAGGAGCCGATCACGCTGCGCCTGTTCTACTCGCGCGATCTTGGCACGGCGGTTCCGGCGTACGGTGCGTACGCGGACCATGTGCGGGAGACGCTGGAAGCGTACCAGGCGCGTTCAGGCGGCAAGATCAGGCTGGAGATCTACAATCCCGAGCCGTTCAGCAGCACCGAGGACCGCGCCCTGGCTTATGGATTGCAAGGCGTGCCGCTCGATCAGAACGGGGAGAAAGTATATTTTGGCCTGGCGGGGACCAACCTGCTGGATGACGAGCGGACGATTGCGTTTTTCCAGACCGATCGCGAGCGCTTCCTGGAATATGATTTGAGTCGGCTGGTCTATGAGCTGTCCAACCCGAAACGCCCCGTTGTCGGCGTGATGTCATCGTTGCCGGTAGATGGCAATCCGCAGCTTATGATGATGGCCATGCGCCAGGGATTGGGCGCCAACTCGATGGGGCAACCCTATGCCGCCGTCACGCTGCTGCGCCAAACAAGCGACGTGAAAACGGTGCCGCTGGACGCGCAGGTCATTCCGTCGGATGTGAAGGTATTGCTGGTGGCGGATGCGCAGCACCTGTCGGAGGCGACGCAGTACGCGATCGATCAGTTCGTGATGCGCGGCGGCCATTTGATGGTGATGGTCGATCCGTGGAGCGATGCCCTGGCTTCCACCCCGAGCGCGACCGGCGAACCGCCGTCTGACACCGGTTCGGACCTGCATCGGCTATTTGCCGCGTGGGGCATCGAATACGATCCGACCAAGGTGGTCGGCAGTCTGGATGGTGCCTGGCGCGTACGCGCCGGCACCGGTGATGGCGCAACCGACTACGTCGTGTGGTTCAACATTACGAAGGGCGTCAATCATGACGACCCGGCGACCGCCGATCTTCACCAGGTAAGCGTCGCCACTCCGGGTTTCATCACGAAGGCACCAAAGGCCGACATCAGCTTAACGCCGCTGCTGACCTCCGGCGCACAATCCGGGCTGATCCCCGTTGATCAGGTGAAGACACCGGATCCGGCGAAGATCCTTGCCGGATTCAAGCCGGAAGGGGGCCCGCGCGTGATCGCCGCACGGATCCGCGGCGTGCTGCACTCCGCGTTCAGTGGGCCGCCACCACTGGCGAAAGGACAGCAACGGCCGAAGGATTTTCCCCCCTATATCACCGCGACCAAAGGACCCGCGTCTCTGGTGGTGGTGGCCGACAGCGACATACTGGCGGACCGGTTCTGGATCAGTCAGCAAAACTTCTTCGGCCAGCAGCAGGCGGTGCCGTTCAGCGACAACGGACCATTCGTGGCCGACGTCGTCGATACGCTGGCCGGCAGCGATGCGTTGCTCGATCTGCGGTCGCGCGGGACTTCGGTACGGCCGTTCACCGTGGTCGATCGCATGCAGGCGGACGCGCAAGCGCGGTTCCAGAAGACCGAGCAGGCGCTGCAGGCGCATCTGGATGATCTGCAAAAGAAACTGACGACGCTGCGCACGGGGTCGGAGACCGGCACCTCGGAAGGCGTGGCGGCGGTGATTACGCCGGCGCAGCGCACCGCGATCCAGGCCGCCAATCAGGACATCATCGACACCCGTACGAAGCTGCGCGCGGTGCAGTTCGAGCTGAATCGCGATATCTCGCGGCTGAAGTCCCGGTTGATCCTGTTTAACATCGTGCTGGTGCCGGCGTTGCTGACGCTGATCGCCATCGTGATGGGGCTGGTGCGGCGTGGGCGGCGGACACGGCCGCGGGAAGACGACTGGAGCGGGTCGCACAGTCTTGGAGCGTCGACATGAGGCCGCGGACCGGGTTTGCCCTGTTGGTTGTCGGGGCGGTGGTGCTGGCGGCAGGATGGCATTTCGGACCGGCGCAGCTTCCCGGTGCGGCGCGGTCGATCGATGCGGGGAAGCTGATGTTTCCCGATCTGGCGGCGGCGCTGCAAAACGCCGCGGAGGTGCAGGTAGTACACCAGGGCAAGACGCTGGACATCCGTCGCGACGGCGATACATGGGGGCTGGCGGACCGGGGCGGGTATCCGGTGGAGCCGGAGAAGCTGCGCAGCATGCTGACCGCGCTGACGGAGCTGCGGCTGGCCGAGCCGCGCACCGCGCAGCCGTCTGAATATGCCAGGCTGGGGGTGCAGGATCCCAACGCGCCGGACTCCACGGCCAATCTGCTGCGTGTGCTGGATGCCGCGGGCAAACCGATCGCCGCGCTGATTGTCGGGCACAGTCGCGTGCTGACGGCCGGGAACGTGCCGGATGAGGTGTTCGTGCGACGACCCGATCAGGCGCAGAGCTGGCTAGCGCAAGGCAGCCTGTCGGTCGATGCCGACCCACAGCTTTGGATGCGGCGCGATATTCTGAATATCGATCGTGCGCGCATCGCACATGTGTCTGTGCAGCGCGACGGGACGACGCTGGCGTTCGACGCGAAAGACGGAAAG
>DATDIC010000001.1:0-18588 GCA_036521275.1 Acetobacteraceae bacterium | reverse complement strand
CGGTCCACTCCCCCGTGGCCGGGCGGGCAGTTGTGGCTATTCTCCGCCGACCGGCGGGATGGGGTCAAGCGCAGGGGCGGCGGCGCGACTGCTTTATAGGCTCTATCGAATCGAATGGCGAAAATCAATTCGCGGCGAATGCGCCATTCGACGATGCGCGTCTGGTATCGACGGCCGGCAGGCATTTTTGTTGCTCGACGTCGATCAGCGCGCTGGGCGATGCCAGCGAGCTAGAGGTTCTGTGGTGAGCTGGCATGACGGATGCACGTGCGGTGCTGGCACGCGGGAGTGACGATGCCGAGAATGCGTCCGTGGTGATAGCCGTGAAGAAGCTGTCGGACCGAGTTCATGGTGGCGGTGGTAAATGATGCGCAGCATGGAGCGCGTGCGGCGGGTGCGGCCGATGTGGTGCTGGCGCCGCAGGTGCTGGGCGGCGAACCGCTGGCGATGGCGCTGTTGAGTGAGGCGGTGGAGAGCGAGATGCCGATGCAACGGCTGCTGCACGTCTCCACCTGAACCGGCAGATGCCACACGCCATTGCGGACACGACGGACGCAACAGGTATGGCAAGGCTGGCGCGAATGACTCATCCTGATTGCAACCGTGCTTGAGAAGTATCGAAACCGTTGCTGGCGCCGATCAGTGTGGGCGACGGGCAGCGAACCTCGTGCTGCACTGGACGCTTATCTGCCAGTAATGAATCGCGCTGACGGTTCCTGTCGATCGGGACTGAAGCGGATTGTCGGGACGGAAGACACAAAACATTGACAATTCGCTACCAATCGTGAACAGTTACGCCGGATTTCGTCGGTCCCGGTCTGCACCAGCGGGCGGACGTTGATCCGGGAGGGCTGGCGATGATGCGTCCACTGCGTGCTGCGCTTGTTGCTGCCGTTATCGGAGGCGGCATGATGCAATCGGCATTGGCTGATCCGAAACCGATGCCGAAAGATGCGGAAGTATATATCATCTGGCCATCGGACGGAACCGTGATTCATGGCGGCAAGCTGTGGGTCCGCATGGGTCTGAGCGGAGCCGGAATCGCGCCTGCCGGCGTTGATGTACCAAACACCGGCCATCACCATCTGCTGGTTGACACGGACCTGCCGCCGCTCGATCAGCCGATCCCGGCGGACAAGAACCACCTGCATTTCGGCGCCGGACAGACCGAGGCGCGGCTGGACCTGCCGCCAGGGCGGCACACGCTGCAATTACTACTTGGGGATGCGCAGCACGTTCCCACCAATCCGCCGCTCTATTCCAAGAAGATCACCATCATCGTGATGCCATAGGACAGTGCCATGAAAAATGCCCGGCACGTTGCCCTGTTGTTGCTGACCGGCGCCCTGATTGTCGCCGGACCTGCGTGGGCGCAGAACGCGGCGCCTCCGGCCGCTCCAGCGACGGCGGCGCCGCCACCTGCAATGCCGGGGCATGCCATGCCGGCTGGACAAACCGCGCCGGCCGGACAGACCGCGCCGGCTCCGGGCACGCGTATGCCGTCGCCGAAGGACGCCTACGTGTATATCGGTTGGCCGGTGAATGGGACGGTAATCCATTCCACCCGGTTCAAAATCTGGTTCGGCACACGGAATTTCGGCGTGGCGCCAGCGGGTACGTTCGTTCCCAACACCGGGCATCATCATCTACTGATCGATACCGACCTGCCGCCATTCGATCAGCCGATACCCAGCGACAAGCAGCACCTGCACTTCGGTGGCGGTCAGACGGAAGCCATCATCGAGCTGCCGCCCGGCCGGCACACGCTGCAACTTTTGATGGCGGACGGCAATCACGTGCCGCACGATCCGCCGCTCTATTCGAAGAAGATCACTATCTATGTGCGGCCGGATTGAGTTGTCCATTGCCTCTGCCGCGACGACCACGGTCATGACATGCCCGGTTTCGTAATCGCCCTGTTTGCGTGCGCCGCCGCCAATTGCGACCTGACCAACCTGGAGCCGGGCGCTACGTTTCCAACATACGAAGCGTGTCAGGCCGAGCTGACAGCGAAGGCTCCGTCGTTCAAGGATCAGCTCAGCCGGGCGACGGGCAACGGCCGCAGCGCGCAGGCGGTGTGCGTGCGCGAAAGCGCTACCATCACCGATGTCGAAGAACCCTACAGCGTCATCGACACGGCGATCGTGCACAGCGAGGCGAGCGCCAGCTCGCCGTTCGTCGGGATTGTCGAGGCTGGGCAGAAGGTACTCGTCACCGGTACAGTTACCGGCACCCAGTGGCTGCGGGTCGTGATGGCAGACGGCAAGAGCGGCTTCGTGTTCGCCGACCATCTGCGCAAACTGGGCGGCGCGCCGCCCCAGGCTGCCGCTAACGCTCCGCCGGCCCCACCTGCGCCGCCGACACCGCCGGCCGGCTCCTCGACGGCGCAAAACCAACCCCCGGTCACGCCGGCGCCGGCGCCAGCCCAGCCGCGAGGGGTGGCACCCGCGCCCAGGCCCGCGCCCACGCCGGCGGCGCCCATGCCGATACCCGCGGCGCCTGCGCCGCCCGCCACGCCGCCGCCAACTGCTCCGGTTCGTCCCGCGGCGCAGAAGCCGGAGTTGGCGCGCAAAGGCGAGTTCCGCGACTGCTCCGACTGCCCGACAATGCAGACGCTACCGGCAGGCGAGTTCGAGATGGGCTCGAATGCCGACCCCAGCGAGCGGCCGATCCACGGCGTTCGCATCCGGCCCTTTGCGATTGCAAACTATGAGGTCTCGGTTGCGGAATGGCAGGCTTGCGTCGATGCCGGCGGCTGTTCGTACAAGCCGGCCGCGCCGGATACGGATCCGGAAAAACGGCCGATGACCAATCTGAGCTGGGATGATGCCAAGCAGTATGTGGCATGGCTGGCGAAGAAGACGGGCAAGCCATACCGCCTGCCGAGCGAGGCTGAATGGGAATATGCGGCGCGGGCCGGTACGAGGACGCGCTATAGCTGGGGCGAGGAGCTCAAACCGGGTCAGGCCGATTGCCAAGGATGCGGGCCCGTGCACGATCGTGCCCGGCCGACCGATCTCGGCAGCTTTCCGGCCAATCCGTGGGGCCTGTTCGACATGGAAGGCAACGTTGCCGAATGGGTGGAGGATTGCTGGCACGCCTATTATCGCGGCGCCCCGACGGATGGAGCCGCCTGGAGCGCGCCAAACTGCACCAGCCACGTGCTGCGCGGTGGATCGTGGAACAACCCGCCATCGGACATCACGGTATCCAGTCGCAATTTCTACGATGGCAACGTGCGCTATCTGGGCAACGGTCTGCGGGTGGCACTGACGACGCGGTAACGGTCAGCCAGTCGCGTCCAGCAATCCCTTGATGTAGCCGTAGCAGAAGGCGAACGCGGTACCCGACGGATCACGCCCGTCGATATGCGGCACATGGTCCGGCATCAGCATGTACTGGTATCCGACATCGCGGTAGACGCGCAGCGACGCGGCCATGTCCATGGTTCCGTCGTCCGGAAACACTTCCATGAAGTCCAGCCGCTTGCCGCGGATATTGCGGAAATGCACATTGAACAGCTTGCCGCGTTCGCCAAACCAGCGGATCACCGGCCCGATTTCCTCGCGCGGGCTCTCCAGCATCTCGCCCACCGTGCCCTGGCAGAAATTCAGCCCGTGGTACGGGCTTTCATGCATGCTTACGAAGCGCTTCAGGCCCTCCACGGTGCCCAGCACCCGGGTCACGCCCTTGTAGCCCGGTGGCGTGTACGGATCGTGCGGATGACAGGCAAGCCGCACTTTCGCAGCGGTTGCAACCGGAACCACATGGCGCAGAAAATGATCGATGCGCGCCCAGTTCTCCGCCTCCGACAGCACACCGGCTAAGCCGGGCGCTGCATCATGATCGGCCTTGCTCCAGCGGAATGCGGCGTTGCGGGAGCCGCCGCGGCCCGCCTCATTCTCCGTGCGCGGGATGCCGATGATGTTCAGGTTGTATTTCGCCGCCGGAATCCCCGCTTTGGCCAGCCGCTCGATCAGCGCGCAGATCGAATCGATCTCCTGCTGCCGGTCGGGCTCGCGCGCCAGCAGGATGTTCGGGCTCTGGCCCTCCTCGATCGGCCGCGACGACAGCGGCAACTGCACCATGTCCAGCACCAGGCCGAACGATTCGATGTGTTCACGATGTCGCAGCAGATCTTCCAGGGCCCAATGATGCGGGTTGCCGGGCGGATCGACGCAGACATGCTGCACGCCGAGTTGCGCCCACATGCGATAATCGGCGTCGTCACGCGGGCTGATCTGGGTGCCGAGATACATGTTCTACGACCTTGCAGTCCGCATGAAGCTTTGGACGAACTGGCGCTGGAACAGCAGGAACGCCACCACCAGCGGCGCGGTGGACAGCAGGGTTGCGGCGGTGATCACGGCCCAGTTGGTGCCCTGGTCGGTGGTGGAGAACATCGCCAGCCCGACGGTGATCGGGCGCACATTGACGGAATTGGTGATGACCAGCGGCCAGAGGAAGTTGTTCCAATGGAAACTCACTAGCACGAGGCCATAGGCGATGTACGTTGGCCGCGCCAGCGGCACATAGACGCGCCATAGCCGCCCGATCAGCCCCAACCCGGCCAGCTTGGCCGCGTCATCCAAATCCTGCGGCACGGTGCGGAATGTCTGGCGCAGCAGGAAGATGCCGAACGCCGAGCCAAGGTAAGGCAGCGCGATCCCTAGCAGCGAATCCACCAGCCCGATCGAGCCGATCGTCTGATAGTTCTCCACCATCAGCACATCGGGCGTGATCATCAGTTGCACCAGCACGGCGGCAAACAGCACGTCGCGGCCGGGGAAGCTCAGTCGTGCGAAGGCGAACGCCGCCGGGGTGCACAGCACGAACTGCGCCGCCAACACCATGCTGACCAGCAGCACGGTGTTGATCATGTACTGTCCGAACGGCGCCATGCCCCAGGCGGTGACGAAATTATGCAGCGTGACCGGGGCGAACAGGTCGAAGCTGGTGGCGCTGGCAGCCGGGTGGATGGAACTCCATGCTGCCCAGAGCAGTGGAAGAACCCACAGCAGCCCCAGCAGCCATGCGCCGAGTACCTCCAACCGGAGGTTCGGAACCCGGATACGCGCGGCCGGGACGGGGAGGGCGGTCACGCTCATCGATAATGAACCCGCCGCTCGATGAGGCCGAATTGCAGGGCTGCGACGATGGCCAGCACCGCCAGCAGCACCACGGTCAGGGCCGCGGCGTAGTTGGTGTCCCAGTACTGGAAGCCGACCTGGTAGATGTAATAGAGCAGCAGGGCGGTGGCATTGTCCGGGCCGCCTTTGGTCAGCACGATGATCTGGTCCACCAGCCGGAATGCGTCGATCACGGCATTGACGAACACGAACAAGGTGGTTGGCATCAGCAGCGGCCAGACGACGCGGCGGAAGAATGTCCAGCGTGAGGCGCCTTCCAGGTCCGAGGCCTCCTGCAGCTCTGGCGGCAGCGACTGCAACGCGGCGAGATAGAAGATCATGTAGAAGCCCGCCATCTTCCAGATGGCGATGATGATCATTGCCGGGAGGGCGGTGGAGGCGCTGCCGAGCCAGTTCCAGTCGCCGAAGCCAAACGGTGACAGCGCCCGGTCGATCAGGCCGTATCCCGGCGTGAAGAAGAACAGCCAGATATTGGCGACGGCGATCATGGGCAGGATGGTCGGGGTAAAATAGGCCAGCCGCAGCAATGCCCGGCCGGGAATGTGCCGGTTCACCGCCAGCGCCATGATGATCGACAGTGCCATGGTGGCCGGGATGGTGCAGGCGGCATACACGGCGTTATTGCGCAGCACCTGCCAGAACACCGGGTCGTTCAGCATGGCCTGGAAATTGACCGTCGGGTCGAACTGCGACGGATGGTGCGGGACCGGGGCGGTGTGGACGCTGGCCCAGATCGTCTCCAGCGCCGGCCAGTGGGTGAACAGAGCCAGCAAGGCGACCGCCGGAAGCACGAGCAGCCAGCCCTGGACCGTTTCCCGCTTCATGGGGGAAGGGCAGGCCGGCAGCGCGGGGCGCGGTGGAACATCCAGGCATACTCCGGCGGCCGGGCCTTTCGAGCAAGTCTGGCAGCACAAATCAGTTGCTCGAATCGGCGCGGCAGGGCATGTGCGCTACGTACGGGATCAGCCCGAACCGGGAGCGGGTGTTCATGGCCAAAGCAGCGAAGGCCACCAGCGCGGTGGCAACAGTTACCCTGAAGCAGATGGCCGCCGAATTGGCGGAGCGCCACGAGCTGCCGAAACGGCAGGCGGAGGCGATACTTGGCGATATGGTTGCGTTGACCACCCGCCATCTCAAGAAGGGGGACCGGATACGGATCTCCGGCCTGGGCATCCTGCGCGTGCAGAAGCGCGCCGCCCGGATGGGGCGCAATCCGGCGACGGGTGAGGCGATCAAGATCAAGGCCAGCAAGAAAGTGGCAGTTCGCGCCTCCAAGGAGCTGAAAGAGGCGGTCTAGCGGGTGCGGCCACGCGGCCGCACCCGACGATTGCGAGGCCTTTTAGCCCAAGGGTCAGGAGCAGTATCTTAGCTGCCGAGCCTGCCTGGCCCGCTTTTGGTTGCTCCTGACCGCCGGCCTCGGCGGTTAGGCGGCAAATCCGAGCTTTCCCAATGAGGGTTGGTGGCGCGCCGCGGAGCCATTCGCGCGTCAGCAGACAGACACCCAATTGGGCTTATTTGCGTGAAAGGTCGGATGAGCTATGCAAACGCCGTGACGCGATAGACTGGGACGGCATTTCCGCATGATTTCTTTCGGCCGCTCAGCCAACCGGCCCGGCAAACTTCTCACTGTGCTCGGCCTGCTGGCGGCGGTCGCTGTGATGACCACGCTCGTTTCGTATTCGGTTACACTCTACCGCCTGTTCTGCCAAGCCACCGGCGCGCTGGGAACCACTGGACGCGTTGCCGCCGATACCGCGGCGGAGTCCGCCCGGACAGTTACGGTCTCGTTCGATACCAACGTGGCTCCCGGCCTGCCCTGGCGGTTTACCCCGGTGCAACACCAGGTGCAGGTGCATCTTGGCCAAGAAACGCTGGTCTTTTTCCGCGCCGAAAACCTTTCGGATCGCGACATCGTCGGTCATGCGACATTCAATGTGACGCCGGCAAAGATCGGCGTCTATTTCAAGAAAATACAGTGCTTCTGCTTTACCGAGGAAAGGCTCGGTGCGCGCCAAAGTGTGGAGATGCCGGTGGATTTCTTTGTCGATCCCCGGATGGCGCAGGATCACAACGCTACCGACGTGCGGAATATCACGTTGTCATATACGTTCTTTGAATCGCTGCGGCCGACCGGTGCCCAGGACCTGGCACGCTTCGATAACCAAGCGCCGGACCCGCGGGCCGGGGCCAAATTGTTTGCAACCAATTGCAGCGCCTGTCATGCGCCCGACCGTAGCAAGGTGGGCCCGGCACTGGCCGGCGTCGTCGGACGGCAGGCGGGCAGCCAAGCCGGATATCCCTATTCGGCGGCTCTCGCGCACGCCGGATTTGCCTGGGATCCGGCACGGCTCGATCGCTGGCTGACCAACCCTCAGGCGTTGGTCCCCGGCGCTCTTATGCCGTATCGCCTGGCGGATAGCGGCGAACGCCGCGACGTCATCGCCTATCTGGAGACCCTGAAACCGCTGGCGAAGGCCGCGGAAAATCCGCCGCCGGATGCGCATTCGTCCGGCGGGTGACGGGACACTCAGGCCAGCCGTTCGAGAGCGTGGTTCTTCTGCATCATCGTCGCGCAGGTGTGCAGGCGCGACCATGACGCGGGGCGTGCTTGCACGGACTACCGCTGGATTCCCGCTTTCGCGGGAATGACGGGAGCTTTCGCGGGAGTGACGAGGAACGGGAATAACGCGGAACGGGTCAGGCCAGGGACACCGAACCCGCTTCCGGCCCCTTCTTCCCGGCGATCACTTGCAAGCGAACCGTCTGACCGGGGACCAGTTCAGTCAGTCCGCTGCGCCCGAGGGCTGACACGTGGACGAACACGTCCTTCCCCCCGGTTTCCGGCGTGATGAAGCCGAACCCTTTCTGGCTGTTGTACCACTTCACAACCCCACGGACCTCCTGCCCCGGGCTTGGCCCGGCCGGCTGTCTGCGAGGCGGCGACGAGACGGCCGCCACTCCCGTGGCCTCGCCGAGTTCGGTGATCTCGGCCACCTGCGGACCCTTCGGGCCCCGCCCCGTCCGCACGCGTATTGGTGCACCCGGGCCCGGTGTGCCGCCGCCAAATCGCTCGACGACGCTGATGTGAAGGAACGCATCACCGGATCCGTCCTCGAGTTCGACAAACCCGAAGCCCTTCCCTGGATCGAACCATTTCACCACACCGCCGATTTCGGGACCGGACGCAATGACCGGTGGGGCTCGCCCAGGACGCTGTGAAACGGGCGCGAATGCCGGCTGCTCCTGACCCGGTGTGGACCCACGCCGCCATGGCATATCACCGCCCGGCACCTCATCATCGAACTTGCGCTTCCGCGTCTCCCGGTTGCGCCAACCCTCTCGCCTGTCCATCCTGCGAACCTCATCGTGTCCGCTTGCCGCGGACTGGTACTGATCCTGCCAATAGTCCCATCCGTCAGGTCGCTATAGAGGATCGCGGAGCGTACCATGAGTGGCCGCCCGCGAGCGCAATATCGCGACCCGGCGCCCTCTATCGCCCGACCTGCCGACCCGGGCAATAGCTAGCTCGGATGATGGTCGGAGCGGCGGGATTTGAACCCACGACCCCCAGTCCCCCAGACTGATGCGCTACCAGGCTGCGCTACGCTCCGGCCGGCGACCATGTAGCAGCCTCCACCATGGCCGAGCAATGGGATCGCAGGCAGTCACCGCAACAGCGCTCGCAGCGCCTCCAGTTCCAGGAGCGTTTCGTTCAGCACCATTCGAAGCCGCTCTGCTTCCTGCTCGCCGCGTCGCCCGGCGCGTAGCGGAGAGGAATTCATCGAGGCGACGTCTGCATCGACCAGGCCCGGCATTGGCAGTTGCGGTTCAGCCGGCACGGTAGCGCGCTCCGCCTCGGCGGCGGCCCGTTCAGCCGGCGTTGCGGGGGGAATATCGTCCGAGAGTTTGCCGCCACCTTCGCGCAGCAGCCGCTGCACGCCTTTGATCGTATAGCCCTGGATGTAAAGCAGATCGGAGATCCGTCGCAGCAGCGCGATGTCGTCAGGCCGGTAATAGCGTCGGCCGCCGCCGCGCTTCAGCGGCTTTACCTGGATGAACTTGGTTTCCCAAAATCGCAGCACGTGCTGTGGGATATGCAGTTCGTCGGCGACCTCGCTGATGGTCCGAAAGGCGGTCGGAGCCTTTCTCGGGCGTACGCGGCCGGGAGCCGAGGGATGATCGCTGGTATCGCTCATTCGTCGTCATCGTGCGCCAGTGCACGCCCATCGGCTGTGGAGGGCGATGCGCCGTTCACTCGTGCTTTCAGGACATGGCTCGGTCGGAACACGAGTACTCGCCGGGGCAGGATGGGTACTTCCTCTCCGGTCTTCGGATTGCGACCAACGCGTCGACTCTTCTGGCGCACAGAGAAAGTGCCGAACCCGCTGATTTTTACGGATTCCCCGGATTCCAGCGTCGCCGCCATCCGGTCGAGCACCGTTTCCAGCAAATCGGCAGATTCGTTCCGCGACAATCCCACCTGCGTGTAGATGGTCTCGGCCAACTGCGCCCGGGTTACGGTGCTCATGCCCGGACGCTAAGAACCTGTTTAGCCGACGTCAAGGAAAACGAAGTAGATCAGGGGGTTGCAGGCGGACGGCTAGACCGGATGAAAGCTTGCTGTCGAGCCGGTTCTCTCGGCATCGATGCTATTTGCATGAGTGGGTGACACGGGCTGCGGGCCGGATCGGCAAGCCCTGCAGCGTAGTCGTGAAGTTCCCGCTTTGGAGGTGGTAACATCCCGTCGGCCTTGACCGGCTCTGATCCCCAGACATGTAACCGCAGCGAGCTTCCACTGTATTCTCGCGGCTTGTACGGTTATGGGGATCGGATAGCTGGCGGCAACCGACCTGCCGACTGCCAACCGACAATGTAGCGACCATCTATCAGCCGAAAGACCGTTAACTCGATGAAATCCGTCGGATCGTTCCTCCATGACGTTTGGCGGCTCTCCAGGCCGTATTTTCAGTCGGAAGAAAAATGGTCAGCCTGGATTCTGCTGATTTCGATCATCGCGCTCAATCTTTCGATGGTCGCCATGAACGTGGTGCTGAATTTCTGGCACGGCCTGTTCTACAACTCGCTGCAGCAGAAGGATTGGCCCACTTTCCTGCAGTTGCTGTTCACGTGGCGCAGCACGGGGATGGGCCTGCCGATGCCGGGGTTTTGCGAGATTGCGGCGGTTTATATTCTGCTCGCGGTCTATGCTACTTACCTCAATCAATGGCTGCAGATCCGATGGCGCCGCTGGATGACGACGCGCTTTCTGGATGAATGGCTCGCGGACCGCGCCTATTATCGGATCAGCCTGACCACCGACCGTGCCGCGGTCGGAACCGACAACCCGGATCAGCGCATTGCCGAGGATCTGCGCGACTTCGTCGCCACGACGTTGTCGCTCGGCGTCGATTTCCTGTCCAATATCGTCTCGTTCGCCAGCTTCGTCGGGATCCTTTGGAGTCTCTCCGGAGACATTACCATCTGGGGCATTACGGTGCCCGGCTACATGGTGTTCGTCGCGCTGGGGTACGCGGTGATCGGCACCGGGTTGACCCATCTGGTGGGGCGTCCGTTGATCGGGTTGCGGTTCCGCCAGCAACGGGTGGAAGCCGATTTCCGGTATGCGCTGGTGCGCTTCCGCGAGAACATGGAGGGCATCGCTCTCTACAACGGCGAGCATGAGGAGAAAGGCAATCTCTTTGGCCGGTTTTATGATGTGATCACCAATTGGTGGGGCATCATGACCCGGACCAAGAAGCTCAATGCGTTGGTCTATGGCTACAACCAGGTTGCCGGGATATTCCCGATCGTGGTTGCTGCGCCGCGTTATTTCAGCGGCGCGATCGAGCTCGGGGGACTGATGCGCATCGCCGGCGCATTTGCGCAGGTGCAAAGCTCGTTGTCCTGGTTTGTCAATGTGTACAGCACGTTGGCCCAGTGGAGTGCCATCGTCGAACGACTAACCACGTTTCATCGTGCCATCGTGGTGGCCCGGGCCGCTTCCGGCGGCGGCGTCATCCTGGATCCGATCAGCGACGGGCCGGTACAGGTGACCGATCTCACGCTGGAACTGCCAAGCGGAGAGAAGCTGCTGGAAAACGCGGCAGTCACGTTCACGCCCGGCAGCTCGACCGTGATCACCGGCCGCACCGGGTCCGGAAAATCGACCTTGTTCCGAGCCATCGCCGGCATCTGGCCGTTTGGACATGGCCGTGTGCAACTGCCGATCGAGCACTCGTTGTTCCTGCCGCAACATCCATACATCCCGCTCGGAACGCTGCGCCATGTCATCGCTTATCCGAAGGCTTCGGAAGAATACCCGGAAGCCGACATGGTCCAGGCGCTTGTCGATGCCGGTCTTCCGGGCCTTGTCCCGCACCTGGATGAGGATCGGAACTGGCCGCAGATGCTGTCGGGCGGAGAACAGCAGCGCGTGGCGCTTGCCCGTGCATTGCTGATCAAACCCGAGTGGCTGTTCCTGGATGAGGCGACCGCGAGCCTGGATCCGGAAGCGGAGGCGCAGCTTTACCACATCCTCAAGGAGCGGCTGCCGAAGACGACTCTCATATCGATCGCGCACCACCGGGATGTGGCGGCCTTTCACGACCGGCAGCTATCGGTCCGGCGCGAGGAGGGGCGACCCGGCCGGCTGGTGCCGCAGGCCCCGGAGACCGCAGCGGCGGACTGATCCTGACAAGCGGCGGTTCCAGGATTATCTAGGTGGAAACCGCGGGCGAGAGAACGCCACGCGGACCGGAGCTGTCACTGACCTCGGAGGAGGATCGCCATGCTCAACCCCGTATCTCCGCTTCCCTTGAAGGATCCCACACTTTTTCGTCAGGCCAACTACATTGACGGAAAATGGGTCCAGGCCGACGCCGATCGCACGCTGGTCGTGAAAAACCCGGCAACCGGCGAGGCAATCGGCGAAGTTCCGGCAATGGGCGCCGCCGAAACCCGGCGTGCCATAGAGGCCGCCGCGCGGGCGTACCCCGGCTGGCGCGCCATGCTGGCCAAGGAGCGTGCGGCGATCCTGCGCAAGCTGTCTGATCTGATGCTGGCGAATACCGAAGATCTGGCCATGATCATGACCGCCGAACAGGGCAAGCCGCTGGCCGAGAGCAAAGGTGAAATCGCTTACGCAGCCAGCTTCATCGACTGGTTCGCCGATGAGGCAAAGCGCATCTACGGCGACACGATCCCGCAGAACGCCAAGGGTCGCCGGATCCTCGTGCTCAAGGAGCCGATTGGCGTGTTCGCCGCGATCACGCCGTGGAATTTTCCTGCCGCCATGATCACGCGCAAGGCGGGGCCGGGCTGGGCCGCCGGTTGCACGGGGGTGATCCGTCCGGCCAGCCAGACCCCGTTTTCAGCTCTGGCGATCGCGGTCCTGGCCGAACGCGCCGGCATGCCGCCAGGCGTCTGCAACCTCATTACCGGCCCGTCCGCGGAAACCGGCGGTGAGCTGACGTCCAATTCGCTGGTCCGCAAGCTGTCGTTCACCGGGTCGACCGAGGTCGGCGCGAAACTGCTGGCGCAATGCGCACCGACCATCAAGAAGACCAGCATGGAACTTGGCGGGAACGCGCCGTTTATTGTGTTCGATGACGCCGACCTGGATGCCGCGGTCCAGGGTGCGATGGCGAGCAAGTATCGAAACACCGGCCAGACTTGTGTCTGCGCCAATCGTATCCTGGTGCAGGACGGGGTCTATGACGCATTCGCTCAGAAGTTCAAGGCGGCGATCGAGAAAATGAAGGTTGGCAACGGCATGGAACCGGGTGTCAGCCAGGGGCCCTTGATCAACGCCGAAGCGGTCAAAAAGGTGGAAGAGCATGTTCAGGATGCGACCAATCGCGGGGCGAAGGTGCTAACCGGTGGCCATCGCCACCGGCTCGGCGGGAATTTCTTCGAGCCGACGCTGTTGACGGACGTGCCGAACGACGCGCTTATTTTTCGCGAGGAAACGTTCGGTCCGGTCGCACCATTGTTCCGTTTCAAATCCGAGGAAGAGGCGATCCAGCTTGCCAACGATACCGAATTCGGGCTGGCCGCCTACTTTTATGCGCGTGACGTGGGGCGGGTGTTTCGGGTCGGAGAAGCCTTGGAGTATGGACTGATCGGGATCAATGAAGGCGTCATCTCTACCGCGGAAGCGCCTTTCGGCGGGATGAAACAATCCGGGCTTGGTCGCGAAGGGTCGAAATACGGCATCGAGGAATATCTGGAGATCAAGTACCTCGCTGTCGGCGGGATCGGCACCTAGGCAGCCCGTCGTTCCACCTGAGTGCCGTGGCCGGCTGCTGCATGGCCGGCCTCGGTCGCGGCCGACCGAAAGTAGTGCAACAGGAAAACGCGCACGGCGCTGGTGCGTCCACCGGTTGCGCGTGTTGAATCCACGCTGCGGATCAGCGTATGCAGATCCTGCCCCTCGCGCTGACAAACCTCGATCAGTGCCTCCCATAGTTCAGGTTCCAGGCGCATACTGGTTCGGCCGCTGCCGGCGACCACATTGCGGTTGACGAGGCGACTGGCTGACACGACACGCTCCATCCTTTGATTGCGGCAGGAAACCACAGCACCGTTAAAGGAGAGCAAAAGGTGCCGTTCCGTTCGTTGTCATCGACCAACGCGGCGCAGAAAATCCACCTGCCAGCGCATTTCGTCCGACGACAGCGGATATCCGCCATCAGCTCCGGCCGAGAGAACCGCCGATGGGGGCAAATGGGCGAGCGCCGTCTGCAGGGACCGTGCAACATCCATCGAGAATCCGGCCTTCCATGCCAGGCTGACCAATCCTTTGGCGCTGCGCAGCGATACCGCCCGATCCACAACCGTTACCGGCATGCCGGCAGCCGTCGCCAGCAGTGCCGATACCAGTCGCAACTCGTTTCTTTGAATGGCGTCAAAGATCACCGTCTCGGACAGCTTGCCCCGTTGCAGCAGACGATGTGCCTCGGCCAGGGCCTGCTCGGTGCTCAGATCGCCGCGTGTGACCCGGACCGGTCCCCGCTCCTGTAGCCGTTGCGTGAGACGCTGTCCAAGCTCTTCGAGCAATTTCGGTTCGAGGTCGGCGCGGCTGGCCAACACCTGCAACAGATGCGTCGCCACGATCTGCGAGAGGATTTTCGCGCTGCGCGGCGGCAATGACGGCCGCTGCACCAACGGCTCGTGCCAGTCGGCGTGGTCAGCGGCACGAGCGATGAGCGCGTCCAGGGTTGCTTCCCGTATCTGGGCCGACGGATTCGCCAGCAGCTCGCGGATCGCCTCGTGATGTTCCCCGTCTGCAATCGCGTCCGCAACGCGTGCATTGAGATCAGGCCGGCGCGCCACTGCGATGAGGGTGGTGGGAGCGGGCGGCTTGCTCACCAGCGCCAACAAATCCTCCGTGGTCAACATCGGGGAGAAGCGAATGACGGGTTCGTTCACCTCCAGCGCGATGTCCCGGGCCAGCCGCAGGATCAGACTGCGCGGCGCGTCAGGCATCTGCTTCAAGACGTCTGTTATGGCCGCGCGGACCCGGACGGCTTCATCCTCCACCAGGGCGATCAGTGTCTCGTAGGCTTCATGCTGTAAGCGGCTATGCTCGCCGGCGGTAAGACCGGGAGCCAGGCCGGCAAGCTTACGTGCCAGCAAGGCCCGAACCCGCTCATCTGCGTCGCGCGCCAGAACCCGATTTGCTGTTGGGGGAGTCGCCGGGTTCAGCGCGAGTGCCGCGCGCACCATCACTGCGGTATCGACCGCCAGCCGCTCCAGCACTGCTGGAGGCGAGTCGGGGTTGGCACCAATGCGTACGCGGGTCTCCTCGTTTGGTAGCGTGGGCGCGCTTCGGACCGCTACGTCGGTCATTGGTCGCGCTCCTGTGCCACGCGCCAGTGGCCACGGCCGTCACGTTTCACTTGATACATGGCGAAGTCGGCGCGCCGCATCACCGTTTCCACCTCTTCTCCGGAGGCTCGGGTCGCAATGCCGATCGAAAAACCCAGGGCCGGGCTGTTGGAGCCGATCACTTTGGCAAGCACGGTGGGGCCGTTGACGCGCAGGTGCTCGGCCCGCTCGGCCGCCGTCAGATGATCGGCACCGTTCATCCAGATTGCGAACTCGTCACCGCCCAGCCGGGCGACAAGATCGGTCGGTCGCACGGTGTCGCGCAGAAGCTGTGCGGTACGGCACAGTATTTCGTCGCCGATCTCGTGCCCGAGCACGTCGTTGACGGCTTTGAAATTATCCAGGTCGGCGAAGACCAGCGTCCCCGGCAGGTGCTCTCGCTCCAGCCGGTCGATGTGCCGCGGCAGTTCCTCAAGGAAGGCGCGACGATTGATCAGGCCGGTCAGTGGATCCGTCCTTGCCTGCCGCGCCATCTCCCGCTGGATCGATTGATGTTCGAGCACCACCCGAATGATCGTGGTGGTGGACGCCGCAAGCATCCGGTCTTCCGGATCCCAGTCGCGCGCGCCGTGCGGGCGCCAGATGGCCAACGCGATTTTTTCCCCGAACCGCGTATGGCACGCCGAAACCAGGGTCGGCTGGTCCTGCGTGTCCCCGGTCTGTATGGGATTGGCTTGATCGGTGCGGTCCAGCAGATCTGCGAGCCGGTCCAGCACTGCCCCGGCTCCCTCCCCGCTTTGATGCAGGATGGCTGGACCGTCGGTCAGTACGGCCACTCCTTCGGTTCCCAGCGCATTGGCCAGCTCGTCCAGCACGACGCGCATCATTCGTGGCGCCAGCACCTCCTGCCGCATGCGCCAGAGAATGTCGTCGGTGACGGCGGTTCGGCGCAGCGCCGAGGCCTTCAGCTCCTGTTCCTCGTCCTGGTCCGTAATGTCTATTCCCAACCCGCGTGCGCCGATCGTGTGACCCGCGGGATCCAGCAGCGCTGCCGCTGACAGAACGATGCAGGCAAGAGATCCATCCGCGCGTCGCATCCACACGCGCTTGGCACGAGTTGGTCTTCCCGGGCGGAATGGGTCGCCACCTGCGACCGCCGGCGGCTCTGCCAGCAGGCGACGTCCAGGTGCCCCGAGCAGTTCGCCGGCCGACCAGCCCAGGACGGGGTCGGGGAAGATGAACGTGAAATAGCCACTGGCGTCCGTTTCGAACGCCAGATCGGCTGTCATAGTCACCAGGTCCCGCCAACGCTGCCGGCTTTCCAGCAGCGCGGTTCGCAGCGGCTGGTCGGCATGGCGGGCGTCCCCCCCTCCGGAATCGGCGACATCGTGCATGGCTTGTTCCGTCTGGAAGGCAGGCTATTTCACTGCGATAACAACTAAAGAATCGTTTCCAGACCATCCGCCGCCGCCGCCGCTGCGTTCATTTGACAGTCCGCCGGCCTCTGCGCATGGTCCGCCGCCTGCGCCCCCAACGACCGACCAGATAGGGATGAGCATGCCGGAACCGGATATCCAACCTATCATCGAAGCCCTTTGGGAACGTCGGGACACGCTTTCCACCGGCTCACGCGGCGAACCACGAGAGGCTGTCGAAGCGGCGCTGGAAGGGCTGGATTCCGGTAGGCTACGTGTCGCCGAACCGTCCCCGACCGGCTGGCATGTCAATCAATGGCTCAAGAAAGCGGTGCTGCTCTCGTTTCGGCTGACTGATTCTGGTTCGATGCAGGGTCCAGGCGGTGCATTCGCATTCGACAAGGTTCCGCTCAAGTTTGCCGGCTGGGGCGAAAACCGGTTCCGCGACGCCGGGTTCCGCGCCGTGCCGGGTGCTGTCGTGCGTCGTTCGGCCTACATCGCTCCGGGCGTCGTGCTGATGCCGAGCTTCGTAAACGCCGGAGCGTACGTCGATCGCAATACCATGGTGGACACCTGGGCTACGGTCGGAAGCTGCGCCCAAATCGGGAAGAACTGCCATCTCTCCGGCGGGGTGGGCATCGGTGGTGTTCTAGAACCATTGCAGGCCAACCCTGTCATCGTGGAAGACGACTGTTTTATCGGCGCCCGCTCCGAGGTTGCGGAGGGCGTCGTGGTTGAACGCGGCAGCGTGCTGTCGATGGGTGTCTTCATCGGTGCTTCGACCAAGATCATCGATCGCAGTACCGGCGAGATCCACCTTGGCCGGGTTCCGTCCTATTCGGTGGTGGTTCCGGGCTCGCTGCCGGGGCGCCCATTACCAGACGGCTCGCCTGGGCCGTCACTCTATTGTGCCGTGATCGTCAAGCGCGTCGATGCCCAGACCAGGGCAAAAACATCCATCAACGAATTGCTGCGCGATTGAGCAATCACCCGGAGTCGCTTACTGACCCGCTGGGCCTTGCACAGGCGCTCATCCGGTGCCCTTCCGTCACACCCGACGACGCCGGCGCCCAGTCGGTGCTTGCCGCGGCGCTCGAACGGCTTGGGTTTGCAGTCACGCGATTGCGTTTCGGGCAGATCGAGAATCTCTTCGCCCGGTCCGGTTCCGGCAGTCCGCATATTTGTTTTGCCGGCCACACAGACGTTGTGCCGTCCGGCAACGCAACTTGGGCCGAGGACCCATTTGGCGGGACTGTGCGCGATGGCGTGCTGTACGGGCGCGGCGCCTGCGATATGAAGGGTGCGATTGCGGCTTTTGCAGCGGCTGCCGCGCAACATTTCATGCAAGGATCGCCGCGCGGTTCGGTCAGCCTGCTTATCACCGGCGATGAGGAAGGCCCAGCCGTCGATGGCACCGTGCGGGTTCTGGAGTGGATGGTCGAGCAAAAGCACGTCCCGGATTTCTGCATTGTGGGTGAGCCGACCTGTCCGGTCAGACTCGGCGACATGATCAAGATCGGCCGACGCGGCAGCCTGAATGCCAAAATCGCCATCAACGGAACGCAGGGGCATGTCGCCTATCCGCATCGCGCCGACAATCCGGTGCATCGGCTGGTCCGTGCACTTGGCGCGATCACCGCGGCTCCGCTGGATGCCGGGAGCGAATGGTTCGAACCGTCCAGCCTGCAACTCACCAGCATCGATGTCGGCAATCCGGCGACCAATGTCATCCCCGCCACCGCGTCCGCCGCGCTGAACATCCGCTTCAACGATCGCCACAGCGGTGCGTCGCTTATTGCGTGGTTGCGGGCGGCACTCGGGCAACATGCTGAGCGGTTTGATCTCGACGCTTCCATCAGCGGTGAGTCGTTTTTGACCACGCCAGGGGTGATGGTGGATCGGCTGCGCGCTGTTGTGGCGGCTGAGACAGGGATCGAGCCGAAGCTGGACACTGGGGGTGGCACATCCGACGCACGTTTCATCGCGCGGGTCTGCCCGGTCGCCGAGTTCGGGCTGGTCGGCGCGACCATGCACCAGGCCGACGAACGCGTTCCGGTCACTGAGCTGCGCCAGCTCGCGCGCATCTATCGCGCGGCGCTCGCGGCTTTTACTGGATGAGCGGGCAGTTGCGCCGGCAGCATCCGACGCGGAGCAGCATACCCCTGGGTATCCTGTTGCTGGCGCGCGGCCGGGCC